>JASFOZ010000235.1:0-6811 GCA_050116255.1 Desulfarculaceae bacterium | reverse complement strand
AGCTGGTCGGTTCCCATAAAGTGCTCAATGCTGGGGGAGGCGAAGCGGTGACGGATGTCTCTTTTATTGGGGTCGTAGCCGGTGAGGTAGGGTGCAAATATCGCCATGACCAAGAAGACCAACACAACCACGCTGCCCGCCAAAAGCATCCGGTTGTGCCAAAACCTGATCAAAAGCAGCCGGCGGTTGGAGATCATGGGCTCATGCCCCAGATCTGTAGACCAGTCTGCAGAGGAAAGTTTGCCTAGACGGGCGTCGCTCACGACTGCTTTTTCCTTTCAAAGCGTATTTGGGGATTCAAATAGGTGTAGGATATGTCTACCAACAGATTTATTAAGACGAAGCTCCCCGAAAGAATCAGCACAATGCCCTGCACCATGGGATAGTCACGGGCGAAGACGGATTGCACCACCAGTTGCCCAAGCCCCGGCCAGGCGAAGATGGTCTCGGTAACAACCGTACCCCCGATCAGGGTTCCCAACTCCATTCCGGCGAAGGTGACCACAGTAACGAGAGAGTTCTTCAAACCGTGCTTGTAAATCACTTGCCCCCGGGACAGGCCCTTGGCCCAGGCGGTTATTATGTAGTCCCGGCCAAGTTGCTCGATCATCTCCGAACGGGTCATCCGGGTGATCGCGCTGGTAAAGGTTGCGCCGAGAGTAATCGCCGGCAGGCAAAGGTGGCGCATGGCTTGGGGGAAATTCTCAAAGACGCTGGTGTAGCCGATAGCGGGAAACAACCCCAAATTCAAAGAAAAAATCATGATAAGCATGATGCCCAGCCAAAAACTGGGGATGGAGACACCAAAGAGCGACATGGTGAGAACACCGATATCCTTCCAGGTGCCCTTGTTGGCCGCAGCAACGGTGCCAGTAACAACGGATATGAAAAGCGCAATTAAAATGGAAGTGAACGCCAAAAGAAGGGTGGCGGGAAATTTCTCCAGAATGATACTGATCACGGGCCTGCCGCTGATCACGGAATCTCCGAAATCACCGGTCAGAAGTTTGCCTATCCAAGAAACATATTGCACAACAAGATTCCGGTCCAGACCCAGTTCGGCCCTAAGCGCCGCCCGCGCCTCTTGGCTGGCCTCGACTCCCAAAATGACATCCACGGGGTCACCGGGGATGAGATGAATAAACAGAAATACGATGATTGACATCAAAAACAGGACCGGCATCAGATAGATGACTCTATTTATGATGTATCGAAACATGCCGCTCCTTATCGCAAATGGCAGGCTACATAGTGGGCATTACCCACGTCTTTGTACGCTGGCGCCCTTTGGCTGCATTCCTTGCGTTGATACCGGCATCTGGGGTGAAAATTGCAGCCAGAAGGCGGATTGAGCGGACTGGGCACCTCCCCTTCCAGATACACCCTCTTGCTCTTGCCGCCGGGCCTGGACACGGGAACCGCGGAAAGAAGGGCCTCGGTATACGGATGCAAGGGGCGTTGGCAAAGTTCATTGCGGTCGGCCAACTCCACGATCCGGCCCAGATACATCACCGCAATGCGGTCGGATACATACTTAATCACCCCCAGATCATGGGATATGAACAGGTAGCTTAAGTCCAGTTCCCTTTGCAGGCGCACCATGAGGTTTATGATCTGGGCTTGGATGGAAACATCCAGGGCCGACACCGGCTCATCGGCTATGATCAGCTTGGGATTGAGCATCAGGGCCCGGGCGATGGCTATCCTTTGCCTCTGACCCCCGGAAAACTCGTGGGGAAAACGGGAAAGGTGTTCCGGCCTCAGCCCCACCTTCTCCAGCATGGCCGACACCATCTCCTTTTGGCTGGCATCCTGCCCCAGACCATGTACCCGTAGCGGCTCTCTCAGCAGGGAATAGAGCCGCATGCGCGGGGTCAAGGATCCATAGGGATCCTGGAAAATGATCTGCAAATGCCGCCGCATCTCACGCATCCGGGCAGGGGGAAGACCGGTCACTTCGGTCCCCTCCAGGAACACCTGCCCCGCCGTGGGTTCGATCAAACGCAAAATACAGCGGCCCACCGTGGTCTTGCCGCTGCCGCTCTCGCCCACCAGACCCAAGGTTTCACCCTTGTTTATGCTGAAGCTCACCTGATTTACCGCCTGGACAAAATCCTCAGACTTGAACAGCAGGCCCTTGCCAACCGGAAAGAACTTCTTCAGGCCCTCTACTCTTAGAAGCTGAGCGCTACTATTCATAAAGCCAGCACCTAACCAGATGCCCGGGACCATGTTCTATCAGGGGCGGAGCATCATGAGAGCAGACCTCAAGCCTTTTGTGACAGCGGGGGTAAAACGAACAACCAGGAGGCAGCCGGGACAGATCAGGCACAATTCCCGGTATCTCCTGCAGCGGGTTGGTCTCTTTGTCCTGCTCCCCCTCGAAAGAAGGCATTGACCACATCAGACCTTCGGTGTAGGGGTGAAGCGGCTGGTAGAACAAGTCTTCCACGCTAGCCTGTTCCAACACCTTGCCTGCGTACATCACCACCACCCTGGCCACGGTCTCGGCGATCACCCCCAGATCATGCGTAATGAGGATCATGGCTGTACCCATCTCCTCCCGCAGATCGCGTATCAACTCCAAAATCTGGGCCTGAATGGTCACATCAAGGGCGGTGGTGGGCTCATCGGCAAGGATCAACTTGGGACGGCAGGCCAGAGCCATGGCGATGACCACCCGCTGGCGCATACCCCCGCTCATCTGAAAGGGATACTCCTTGACCCTTGCCGCCGGCTCTGGGATCCCCACCAACTTGAGCAGGGCCACCGCCTTATCTAGTGCCTCTTTCTTGCCGATCTTTTGGTGCTGGCAGAAAACCTCGGCGATCTGGGTCCCCACTGTGTAAACCGGATTCAAGGAAGTCATGGGCTCCTGGAAGATCATGGAGATGGAACCGCCGCGTACATCCTGCATCTCCCTTTCCGAAAGGCCCAACAGGTCCCTGCCCTCGAAAACGATCTTGCCGCCGACTATGCGGCCGGGGGGATTGGGTATCAAACCCATGATGGAACGGGCCAATACGCTCTTGCCGCAACCAGACTCCCCCACAATCCCAACCATCTCCCCACGGTATAACCGCAAACCCACTTCATCCACCGCCTTCACCACGCCCGTAGGGGTAAAGAAGAACGTCTGCAAACCGAGGATTTCTAATAGAGATTCATTCATAAAGAGGCATCGATGATATAAGGATTACTCCTTGAGTTTTTAAAAAAAGCTGCCCAGCCCTTGGCTCGGCTTTTCCGGATTATCCTTATTAACCAAATAATATTATTGACTATATTTATATGGAGCAGTATTTCCGGTGCTTGTTATTTATATGATCTCATGATCTTTTAATTTTATGATCATAGGTAAGGCGATCTTGTCTTGTCAAGCAAAAAGAGGCCTCAAAACTTCCCATAAGAGCAAAGCGTCCCCAAAAGGTGACCGGATCGATCTTGGGGCCGCCCGGTACGCTTCAGTGCTCTGGGCCATGGAATCCCTGGCCCGCACTGGGCCGGTATCAAGCCTTGGTTTTTCACAATGTGGGAGGATTTAATAGGCGGTTTACGTCAGGCAAGCCGCCCGGCCTCGCTGGAGCGGCTAGTAGCTCCCTGCGCACGCAGGGCATTTCTGGAAGTTGCCAGGCGGGAGAATTTTAAACCGAAGCGGCCTTAGGTTTATCAGCAACAGCCCGGTCAGCAGGTTGTCCTTATCCCCGATAAGCAGCTTTAGTGCCTCACTCACCTGCAGGCTGGCTATAAGACCAGGCAGGCTGGGCATAACTCCATGGGTGGCCAGGGTCTGGGCAGGTTCCTCGAAATCGGGCAGCCAGCATTCCAGGCAAGGGGACTCACCAGGCCGCACCAGCAGGACTTGGCCCCTGGTCCCCACCACCCCGCCGTGCACCCAAGGAATGCCCGCTTCCAGACAGGCGCGGTTTAGGACCTTTCGCGGCGCCGCCTGGTCCAGGCCGTCAATCACCACAGAGGAGCCGGCGATAAGCTCTGCGGCACTGGCCCGGTCCAGGACCGTGGTTTTTGCCTCCAGCGCCACCTGGCGGTTCATGGCGGCAAGGTGCTCGGCCGCAGCCAGGGCCTTGGGCCTATTTTGCCCTGCATCCTGCTCGTCAAATAGTATCTGGCGGTGGAGATTCTCCAGGCTGACCGCGTCCGGGTCAATAAGGCGCAGCCGCCCCACTCCGGCCCGGGCCAGAAAAATGGCAGCCGCCCCTCCCAGGGCGCCCACCCCCACCACGGTCACCATGGCCTGGGAAAGCAGCCGTTGGCCATCTGCACCCCAAGCGGTCAAACGCTCCTGCACCTGGTAGCGGCCCGGCATCTGGCCTATCCTCCGAAAGCGGGCAAGATGAACTCCAAGCGGTCACCGGCCTTGACCTTGGTGACCCCATAATCCTTGGATGCGACAAAGCGGCCGTTATGCTCGACCAAGAGGTCTTTGTGCTGAACCTGAAAGCGTTCTATGAGCTGGGTTATGCTGCTGCCGGCAGGCACTCTTTCGGGAAACCCATCCACTTCAATGTCAATCAAGCTTGCACTCCTGAGGGCAGCTACTCAATTAAATTAAGTCTACCTCATAGCAAAGTGGAATCCAGCCGAGCGCACCCTGGAGAGGAAAAAGCCACCGTGCTTGTCCCCACCTCTTTTTTGGCAAAACGTAAAGAAAGGCCTTGCCGGCCTTTTTCAAACGCAATTTGGCGGGCCTTGTTTGAGACCTGATTTGTGCGGGCGAGGCTGCCTAAAATGCAGACGCCCAGTGTTGACGAGCGCCTGCCTGGACCAGATCAGGGCCGCTGTCTGTCTTGACGCCTATTTGCCCTCTTGTTCCTGCTTGGCCTTAAGGGCCATAAGCACCCGCTCCGGCGTCAAGGGCAGTTCCTGGATGGCCACTCCGATGGCGTCGCGCACGGCATTTAAGATCGCCGGTATGGTGGGCATGATGGCCCCTTCCCCCACCTCCTTGGCTCCAAAGGGGCCGTTAGGTTCGTTGGACTCCACCACTATGCACTCCACCGGCGGCATGTCCAGGGCAGTGGGGATATGGTATTCACCCAAAGAGGCGTTAAGCACCCGTCCTTTGTCGTCGAACTTGACTTCCTCGAACAAGGCTTCGCCCAGGCCCATGGAGACCGACCCCTGCATCTGGCCCTCCACGGAATTGAGGTTTATAGCCTTGCCGCAATCGTGGGCGTCGGTCACCTTAAGCACGCTTACCTGCCCTGTCTCCATGTCCACTTCCACCTCTGCCACCTGGGCCGAACAGCCGTATGCCGGCGAGGTGCCCACGGCAGCGCCCTTGAACTTACCCCCCAAGGGCGGTGGTTTGTACTTGCCCGTACCCACCACAGTGCCGTACTTGAGGTAAGCCATGCGGGCTGCTTCCGTGAAAGTAAGCTGATCGCCGCTGGGGTGGCCGCTCCAGCCGCGATGCTCCTTGATGTATTTGGTACGCACCGGGGTGATGTCCACATCGCCGCCTTCTATGAATATCAGCCCTTGGCGGATATCCAGCCGGGGCGGCTCAATCCCCAGTTCCTCGGCCAGGGCGGTGAGGACTTGTTTCTTCACATTCTCGCCGGCCTGTTTGGTGGCGTGTCCGGTCATAAGCGTGGTGCGTGAGGAATAAGCGCCCAGGTCCACGCCGTAATCCGTATCTCCGGAGACCACGCGCACCGCCTCCAGGGGAATGCCGATGGCCTCGGCAGCAATCATGGCCATGGTGGTGTCCGAGCCCTGGCCGATCTCGGCCGCACCGGTCTTGACCAAGACGGTGCCGCCGTCTTCTTGAACCTTTATGGTCACGGTGCAGTGGTAGGTCTCGGAGCGATAGATAGGATAGCCGGCGCCGGAGACGAAAAAGCCTGAGGCCATGCCGATGCCCTTCCCTGGGGGAAGCTTGCCTCTCTTCTCTTTCCAATCGGAGCCGTTTTGCACTGCCTCTATGCACTCCTTCATGCCCAGAGAGCTCATGGCCAGGTCATTGCACGAGACGTCGCCGGCCTTCATGATGTTCCTCAGCCTCAACTCCACCGGGTCCAGGCCCAACTCCTCTGCCACCAGGTCCAGCTGCTGCTCAAAGCAGGCGCGAGCAGCCACGCCGCCGTGGCCGCGTTGGGCGCCGCAGGCCGGTTTATTGGTGTAGACCCGCCAGCCGTCGTACTTCATATTGGCCAGGCGGTAAGGAGCGCCCAAGAGGCTGCCGCTGTAATAGACCGTGGCGATGCCAAAGGAGCTGTAGGCTCCGCCGTCCAGCCAGGACTGATGATCCAAGGCCACCAGGGTGCCGTCTTTTTTAAAGCCGGTCTTCATCACATGTTTAAACTGATGACGGGCCCGGCAGTGCAGGAACACCTGCTCCCGGGTGTATGACATGCGCACGGGCAGGCCGGTCTTCATGGACAAAAAGGCGGCGCATATGTCCAAGGGGGTGGCCTCGGCCTTGGGCCCGAAACCGCCTCCCACGTAGGGCTTAACGATCCTCACCTTGCCCACTGGTATGCCGGTGAGCATGGCCACGGTGCGCTGCACATAATGGGGCACCTGGGTGGCGCTGTATAGGATCAAGGATCCGGATTTGTCGAAAACTCCGATGCTATGATGAGGTTCGATAAAGGCCGCGTCTTGGCGCTTGTTCAGGAAGGTGTCGCTGCGTATAAGGTCGCACTCTGCGAATCCGGCCTCCACGTCGCCGAACTCCTGATGCACCTCGGCGCTGATGTTGCCGATAAAGGCGTCGTGCAGCTGGGGCGCGCCCTCGGCCATGGCCTCTTCCACGCTGAGGACGTGGGGCAGAGGTTTATAGTCC
>JASFOZ010000234.1:0-6876 GCA_050116255.1 Desulfarculaceae bacterium | reverse complement strand
GCTCTTCTTACCTGGACTACGGCGCCCTGGCCCCGCTTTTGTACGTTGACCCGGTGCAAGCCAGGTCCCTGGGCATATTTTTCGTGGAAGTGGGGGTGGGGCTGACGGTCACAGCCACCATGGTTTTGATCTACAACAACCTGGCCTCAGCCGGGCTCTACAACCAGGGCTTATGAGCATGGACGGGACCATCGCCGCTTTCGTGGCCAAATACAACTACTGGGTCTACATCACCCTGATGATGATCGGCCTCTACGCCATCATCGCCAAACGCAATTTCATCAAAAAGATAGTGGGAATGAGCATATTCCAGACCGCCATTATCCTATTTTTTGTCTCCATGGGGGCCAAACGCGGCGCCACCATACCCATCCTGGAACATAGCCACGGCCATGGGGCTGCCGGCCAGGCTGTGCAAGCGGCGCATTATGTCAACCCCCTGCCGCATGTATTGATGCTGACTGCCATCGTGGTGGCGGTGGCCACCCTGGGAGTGGCCCTGGCCTTGGCCATAAAAGTCTATCAGCGTTACCAGACCTTGGAAGAAGACGAGATCTTGAGCAGGCTGCGCATTGATGAATGAACAACTACCGGCGCTGTTGATTATCGCACCTTTGCTTACCGCCCTGTTGGTGAGTCTGGCCGGCTGGATCGAGAAGAGATTGTGTTTTCCCCTGGCGGTGACGGGACTGTCCGTCACCGCTCTTTCCAGCCTGGGGCTCTTGACCCGAGTGGCGATGCAGGGTCCGGTGGACTACCGCCTGGGGGGCTGGCCGCCGCCCATAGGCATCATCTACTACGTGGACGGCCTCAGCGCTCTGGTCGCCTGCGCAGTGGCGGTTTTGGCCCTGGTCAATCTGGTGGCCACCTGGGTGCCGGTGAAAAAGGACTTCGCCGATAGGCGGGGGGCTTTTTACACCCTTTACATCCTGGCCGTGACCGGGCTCTTGGGCATGGTGGTCACCGGCGACGCCTTTAACCTCTACGTCCTATTGGAGATCGCCTCTCTGACCGGATACGCCCTGATCGGCTTGGGCACGGGCCGGGCGGCCTTGAGCAGCCTGAATTACGTGCTCCTGGGGACGATCGGGGCCTGCTTCTATCTATTGGGAGTGGGCTACCTCTACATCGTGACCGGCTCTTTGAACATGGCCGATATCGCCAGGCTCTTGCCGCCTTTGTATGAATCCAAGGCAGTGCTGGCCGCATTCGTGATCGCCCTGGTGGGCCTGATGTTCAAGATGGCCTTTTTCCCGCTGCACGCCTGGCTGCCCAATGCCTACACCCATGCCAACTCCGCCGCCAGCAGCCTGCTTGCCCCCTTGATGACCAAGGTGATGATCTATGTGATGATACGCGTCATCATCTCAATATTCACCCCCGCCTATGTGTTCAGCGTCCTTAATATAGGCCCATTTTTGGTCTGGATGGCCACAGCCGCCATTGTGGCCGGGGCCTTGATGGCCCTGGCCCAAAGTGATCTCAAGCGTATGCTCACCTACATAATCGTGGCCGAGGTGGGCTACATGGTGGGCGGCGCCTGGCTGGGCAACCGCCTGGCAATGACCGGCGCCGTACTGCATATAGTAAACGACGCCCTGATGACCCTGGGCGTTTTTCTGGTGGCGGGCAACCTGTTCCATAAGCTGAGAGGGCTCTCTTTTGATGACCTGAAAGGGCTTTTTAGCCGCATGCCCTACAGCATGGGGGCCCTGGTCTTCTGCGGCCTGGCCATTATCGGAGTACCCCCCACCTGCGGTTTTTTCAGCAAGTGGTATCTGCTCTACGGCGCCTGGCAGGCCGGCTCCTATTTCTTCATGGGGGCCTTACTCTTCAGCAGCCTGGTGAACGTGGTCCTGTTCTTCCGCGTATTCGAAAAGGCTTTTTTTGCGCCCCAGGGCCGAAAGAGACACGGCCAGGCAAAGCCGGAATCGGCGGCGGTTATGGATGAGGCACCCCTGACCATGCTGGCCCCGGCCCTGCTGGTGGCGGCAGGTCTGGTGGTTTTGGGCCTGTACACCGGCCCCATTGTGGCCAAGATCATCTTACCGGCACTGCCGGCGGGCCTGGGTTAAGCCTATGGACACGGTCGTTTCCCTAAAGCCCATCTTGGCGGTGCTGGCCTCGCTTTTGGTGACGCCGATCCTGGTCTCCAGCCGCTCGGCCAATGTGCGCGAGGCCTGGACCTTCGGGGCGGCGGCGCTCAAGTTCGCCTTGGTAGCCTCCATGCTGCCCCAGGTCCTGGCCGGACAAGAATTGGTCTGGACCCTGGCTACGGTGATCCCCCAGGCGCCCATAGCCTTTAGGGTTGACGCCCTGGGCCTGATGTTCGCCTTGGTGGCCTCGTCGCTGTGGATCGTGACCAGCGCCTATTCCATAGGCTACATGCGGGGCCTGAAGGAACATAGCCAGACCCGGTACTTTTGTTACTTCGCCCTGGCCCTCTCCGCCACCATGGGGGTGGCCTTTGCCGCCAACCTGCTCACCCTGTACTTGTTTTACGAGATGCTCTCTTTGGCCACTTATCCCTTGGTCACCCATCACCAGGACGCCGAGGCGCGCTCTTCCGGGCGCAAGTATCTGCTCTATATAATGGGAACCTCTATCGCCTTTTTGCTGCCCGCCATGGTGGTCTGCTATCAACAGGCGGGAAGCCTGGACTTCACCGCCGCCGGCCTGCTGGCGGGCAAGGCCTCGCCGGCTATGGCCACGGTGCTTTTGTTTTTGTTTGTCTTCGGGTTTGCCAAGGCGGCGGTCATGCCCCTGCATTCCTGGCTGCCCGCGGCCATGGTGGCGCCCACGCCGGTGAGCGCCCTTTTGCACGCCGTGGCCGTGGTCAAGGTGGGGGCCTTCAGCATACTCAGGGCCGTGACCGGCATATTCGGCCTGGACCTGTTGCAGGGATATGACCTGGGCACGGTTCTGGGCTATGTGGCTTCCTTTACCGTGCTCACGGCCTCGCTTATAGCCCTCTCCCAGGACGAGCTGAAACGCAGGCTGGCCTTTTCCACCATCAGCCAGCTCTCCTACATTGTATTGGGAATCTCGCTGCTTTCCCCCCGGGGCTGGCTGGGCTCCTTTTTGCACATCGGCATGCATGCCTTTGGCAAGATAACCCTGTTTTTCTGCGCAGGCGCCGTTTTCGTGGCCACGGGCAAAAAGTACATCTCCGAGATGGTGGGTATCGGCAGGCGGATGCCGATTACCATGAGCTGCTTTTTGATCGGCAGCTTGAGCGTTATCGGGCTTCCTCCTGCTGGCGGCTTTCTGAGCAAGTGGAACCTTCTCATGGGAACCTTGCAGTCCCATCAGGTGGTTTTCTTCATAGTCTTTTTGGTCAGTTCCTTTTTGAACGCCTGTTATTTTTTGCCCATAGTTTACCGGGCCTTTTTTGTAGAACCCCACGAATCCTTGTTTGAAGGGGGCATGAGAGAGGCGCCGGGCTGGTGTCTGGTGCCGATCATGATAACCGCCTTTGGGTCGTTGTTTCTCTTTTTCTATCCTGAACCTCTTATGGAGCTGGCCCAGATGGCGGTGGCCAAGTTTATGGCCGCGGGCAAGCTGGCGGCCGGGAGTCTCTGAGGCATGCCAAAGGCGTCATGGTCATACAGGTTTATAAGCTTGGCAAAGATGATCCAGGGGGAACACCCCCCAAAGAGACCGGAGAAGGGCTGAGATGGCGGAACCTGGCCAGGGGTTGATTAAGCCTAAAACCGCAAAATGGTTAAAGCGGGGCTTCTATGTGTTGCTGGGCCTGCTTTTGATCTTGGACTTCTTTACGCACAAGCACGCCGCCTTTGTCTGGGAGGAGGTGCCTGATTTCTACGCGGCTTACGGGCTTGCTGTGTGTGTGTTTCTGGTCTTTGCGGCCAAGGGGCTGCGCCGCCTTTTGAGGCGGGACGAGGGCTACTATGATACCTAGCCTGCCGCCGGCATTCATATTCATCGGCGGGGCTGTATTGGTTCCGTTCCTGAGGGGCAAGGTCAAGGCCGCCTGGCTTTTACTCCTGCCCCTGTGGGCCTTGGGGGTTATCGCGAGCGTTCCCCATGGCCTGCACTGGGTGGTGGAGTTTTGGGATTACCAGCTCATATTGGGAAAGGTGGACAGCCTCAGCAAGGTCTTTGGCTACGGATTTTCCATTGTTTATTTTCTGGGGACTGTCTACGCCCTGCATCTGGAGGACGATCTGCAGCAGGTCTCATCCCTGCTGTACGCAGGCGGCGCCCTGGGGGTGACCTTTGCCGGGGACTTCTTTTCCCTGTACCTCTTTTGGGAGGTCATGGCCGTTGCCTCCACCTTCCTGATCCTGGCGGCCAGGGACAAAAAGGCCCAGGGGTCGGCCCTTAGATACATTCTCATGCATCTGGCCGGGGGCCTGCTGCTCTTGGCCGGCATTCTTTTGCATCATCAAGAGGGCGGTTCCCTGCAGGTAGGCTATATAGGCCTCTCGGGGTTGTCCTCCTGGCTGATCTTTTTGGGTATAGGCGTGAACGCCGCCCTGCCGGGCCTGCACTTTTGGCTGACTGACGCCTATCCCCGGGCCACGGTCACCGGCGCCGTGTTTTTATGCGCCTTTACCACCAAGAGCGCGGTCTATCTGATGGCCCGGACCTTTCCCGGCACTGAGCTGCTTATTCTCCTGGGCGCATTCATGTGCGTGTTTCCCATATTCTACGCCACCATGGAGAACGACCTGCGTGTCATCCTCTCCTACAGCCTCATCAGCCAGGTGGGTTATATGATGGTGGGTATCGGCATCGGCAGCCAGCTCTCCCTAAACGGCGCTGTTTCTCATGCCTTCTGCCACCTCCTTTACAAGAGCCTGCTGTTCATGGGCGCGGGCAGCGTCTTGTTCGTCACCGGTCAAACCCGCTGCAGTGAGCTGGGGGGGCTGGGCCGGGCCATGCCCCTGACCATGGTCTGCACCATGGTGGGCGCGGCCTCCATCTGCGCCTTCCCCTTGTTCAGCGGCTTTGTCTCCAAATCCATGATTGTGAGCGCCGCCGGGCACCAGCACCTGGCGCTCACCTGGCTGATGCTCCAGTTCGGCTCAGCCGGGGTCATCCTCTATCTGGGCCTGCGGGTGCCCTATGCCGTGTTCCTAAAGCCCAAAAGAATCGGAGAGGCCCGGGAAGCGCCCCTGAACATGCAGATCGCCATGGTTGCGGCTGCGGTCTTGTGTGTGGGCGTGGCCCTGGTCCCGGGTTTGTTGTATGGGCAGCTTCCCTTCCCGGCTGATTATAAACCCTATACATGGGCCCATGTGCTCAGTTCTTTGCAGATTCTGGGTTTCGGGGCCTTGGCCTATGTATTGCTCATCCCCTCGGGCTTGTTTTTGCCTGACCGCAAGGGGATCAACCTGGATGTGGAATGGTTCTACCGCAAGGGAGGAAGGGGCCTCAACCGGCTGTTTGACCAGGTGCTTAACACGGTCAATGCCTGGTCAGAGAGGACTCTGGCAGCGGGTGTGGCCGCATGGGCGGGGGGCATGGCCCAGAGGGGCTCCAGCCTGGCGGTGTACCTTTTGTTGCTTCCCTTTTGGCGGCTTTCCGGAATCAGGCAGCCGGAGCTGGATCAGCGCCGCCGCGCCCTTGAGTCTACCTTGGCCAGCGGGTCCACACCGGTGGGAATAAGCGCCGCTGCCGCGGCTGCGGTTTTATTCATAGTGTTTGCCCTTTGTTGAGAGAAGTTGGGATAATAATTTTAAGGCCAATTTATGAACAGGGAGAAGGATCATGGTGTCCCTTGGCGACCTCAGAAAGATCTACTTGATACAGAGCCTATCTGATACCCAGCTTGAAAAAATCCTTCCCTATGTAGAGGAGAAGAACTTCAAGCCCAAAGAGGTTATCTTCGAACAAAATGAAAATGTCAGCGATTTTTATATGCTGCTGAAGGGAAACGTTCTTCTTAAAATCGACATATCCCCCACGGTCACTATTTCTTTGGGCGCGGTCAAACCGGGATATTCCTTTGGCTGGTCCTCCCTATTGGGAGGAAGTTACACCAGCCAGGCCTTTTGCGCCGAGCCCTGCCAGGTTATGGCCATCCATGGCGAGAAGTTCCGGGACATCTTGGATTCTGACCATGATATGGGCTACGAGGTTTTCTTCGGCATCGTGCGCATCTTGGAAAGCCGCCTGGAGCGGCGGACCGAGCAACTATTAAAGACCATGCGCAAGCAGATGGAGATATGGGACCTTTGGTGAGCCGGAGCCGGAGAGAATAGCACCCGTCCCATACTAATTTGCCACAAATGAGAATCCCCGCTCCCTGAAAAGGGGCGGGGACCTCTTTTTTGGTTTTAATCAGGCCGAAGCCGTTGCCATGCCTTGGGCCGCTTTTTTGCGGGGCCGCTGTATGATCCACATCAGGCCGAAAAGGGCCAGACCCAGCACGATGACGATATCCGGATGGGAAACTCCGATCAGCCCGCCAATGGCGTTGGGGCGGAGAATGGTGAATGTGATCAAAAGGAAGACGATCAACTCCCACCATTTGTTGCGGGCTATGAAAAATCCTTGGGTGGCGCAGGAGAAGGCGAACATGGCAAACACGCCGGTTACGAACACCCAGGCCGCCTCCCACCAGGTGTGGACCCCGATGAGAAGCAAGCGTTCATTGAAGATGAACATAAAGGGTAATATGGCCGTACGGATGTCGTACATAAAGCCCTGTATGCCCGTGGGTATGGGGTCGCTCTTGGCGATGGCGGCTGCGGCATAGGCGGCCAGGCCCACCGGAGGGGTGTCATCGGCCAGAATGCCGAAGAAGAACACGAACAGGTGCGCCTGGATCAGCAGCACCTCCAGCCCCGCATCCGGGGCCAGCTCCACGATAACCTTGGCGGTGAGCGAGGCCATGACTATGTAGTT
>JASFOZ010000233.1:0-6883 GCA_050116255.1 Desulfarculaceae bacterium | reverse complement strand
TAGGTGGTGGCCAAGCCCAAACCGGTGCCTTCGCCTACGCCCTTGGTGGTGAAAAAGGGATCGAATATGTGTTCCAAGGCCTGGGGTTCAATACCCACCCCTGTATCCGAGACCTTCAGCTTCACATATTCGCCCGGCTTCACGTCCAGGTGGTTTTGGCAAAAGGCCTCGTCAAGATAGATGTTTTGGGTTTCGATGAGCAGTTCGCCCCCCTTGGGCATGGCATCGCGGGCATTGGTGCCCAGGTTCAACAGCACCTGTTCTACCTGAATGATATCGCCCTGTACCATCTTCAGGTCATCGTCCAGGTTGGTTTTTAAATGAATCATCTTGGGGATGATCCGTTCCAGCAGCTTCACCGACTGCCATACCCGCTCGTTTACATCCAAGGGCACCAAGGTGGGTTCGACCTGCCGGCTGAACATAAGCAGTTGCTTTACCAGTTCCGCCGCCCTGCGGGCGGCGCTGTTGATGTGGGACAGATGAATCAAGATGGGTTTGCTCAGGCCCTTGGTGGAGGAGATTAGATCTATATACCCCACCACCGCCTGGAGGATGTTGTTGAAGTCGTGGGCGATTCCCCCGGCCAGGGTCCCCACGGCCTCCATCTTCTGGGATTGACGAAGCTGCTGTTCCAGCTTCTTCATCTTCCTGGTCTGCTCCACCCTTTCGCTTATGTCTCGGCCCGCGCAGCTGGCATAGGCCACGCCGTTGTGACCTTTGACCAGGGAGTTGCGGTATTCAACAAAAAACTGCCGCCCGTCTTTGGATTGATAGCGCACAATTCCTTCGGCACGGCCCTGCTCTTTGAGGGTTTTCATATAATCGTCATAAAACCCCTGCCGGTACTTTGGTGGAATCAACTTGGCCATGGGCACGCCGATGAGTTCGTCCCGGGTATATCCCGAGGCGTCCAGGACGCTTTTGTTGACGTCGGTGATTATCCCGTCCATGTCGTGGGCGCAGATCCAATCGCTGATGCCATTAAACAGGCTTTCATAGCTCTGTTCGGTGCGCTGCAGGGCCTCCTCTGCCAATTTGCGCTTGGTGATGTCGTGGATCAGATTCAAGGTGGCGGGTTTGCCCTGCCAGGTCACCAAGGACCCATAGGCCTCAATCCACATGATTTCGCCGCCCTTGGCAATCAGGCGCAGCTGCAGCCCCTGGGGAGGATCCTCGCCCCTGAGGCGCTTGACGTGGCTGTCCATGGCCCGTTTGCGGTCATCGGGATGAAGGAACTCCACAAAGGGCTTGGACAATATCTCTTCAAGACTATAGCCGGATATCTCCGTCGCCCGGGGATTGGCGAATAGGGCTTGGCCTTCACTGAGTATGCAGATTCCCTCAATGGAATTATCGAACAGGGCGCGGTACTTACTCTCGGAATCGGCAAGCTGGGCTTCGGTCTGACGGCGCAGCACAATCTCGCGGGTCTGTTCCCGCCAACGCCGGAAGGAAAACGCCCCCAGGGCAAAGGCCAGAAAAACGACCGCGATTACCACTTCATCCAGGTTCCAGCCCTCGTATCTGCGGGAAAAATCCGCAAACCGTTCAAACAAATCCAGGCCGGACGCCATCAAGTAAAAGACCGCACCCGCAGACAGAACAATCAACAATTCCAGGATTATCTTTTTTTTGGGGGCAGGCGAAGGCGTGGGCTGGTTATTCATCTTTGGCCTCCGGAAAAAAGCCTCCGCGATGGCTGTTTATTTTCATACTGTGGCATGGGATGATGCTTTTACAACCTAGAGTATTTAATCCTCCGGTTTTTCCCCTGCAGGGGCCATCTTGACTATCTTGGGATCCAGGCGGGCCAAAGGCTCAACCAGTTCCCTTTGTGCTGCCATCACTTCATGTATGTCTTTGTATGCCTGGGGGGCCTCGTCCCGGCCGGCGCTGAGCAGCTCCACCCCTTGCTCCTTAAGTGTCTGGCGCAGGTAATGCCAGCTGAACTGCTTCTTGGCCTGTTTGCGGCTCATGCGGCGGCCGGCTCCGTGGGCGGCCGAGTTCAACGATCTCGCCTCTCCCAGACCCCTGACCACATAACCGGGCGTGGCCATGGTTCCGGGAATGATGGCCAAACAACCATCCTCTGCCAGTATGGCCCCCTTGCGGTGTACTATGACTTTTCTGCCCTGGTGAGCCTCCTTCCAGGCAAAGTTGTGATGATTCTCCACCTCCAATAAAACTTCCACCCCCAGATGTTGGGCAATGTGGCGATGGATGATCTCATGTTGGCCGAGGCATAGCTGCCCATGAGTTCCATGGCCTGCCAATATTCCCGCCCCTCTGGTTTAGCAAGATCCAGCCAGGCCAGGTGGCGCTGCTTCTGGGGCAGTCTGGGGTTGAGCCTCATGGCCAAGCGGCTGTAAAGAGAGGCAATGGCGTGCCCGGTTCCGCGTGATCCGGAATGACTTAATAGTACCACATACTTGCCCGCTTTGAGACCCAGGCGGTCTTGATCCAGCGTCATTACCGCATACAGAACAAAGTGATTACCGCTGCCGCTGGTGCCCAGCTGAGACCAGGCCTTGTCCTTTAGATCTGCAACCGGCTTGGCAAATCCCCAGTCCTGGTCCATGACCGGGTGTTGCCTGCGGGGCTTAAAGGCGGCGCCTATACCGAACCGGGTCTGTTTATTCAAGGCCTGGGTCAGGCGCTGTTTTTGCTCTGATAGCGCCGTCACCGGAAGATCCAGCACCGACATCTTCATCCGGCATGCGATATCCACGCCCACGGCATAGGGGATCACGGCATTGTCCGTGGCCAAAACCCCGCCTATGGGCAGGCCATAGCCCACATGGGCGTCGGGCATTAGGGCGCCGGCCACGGAAACAGGAAGGCTGCAGGCGTTTTCCATCTGCTCCACCGCCTTAGTGTCTATGTCATCACCCCAGCGGTGATAGGGCGCAAAAAGCGGTTTTGGGGATTGGCTTTTTCCTGACATGGCCGGTTCTGCTCAATAAGGTCTAATATTATTATAAGGTTTATCCTGCGCCGGATTCCTTTTCAACGCCTGCCTTGGCTGTCAGCCCAAGGCCGATGCCTGGCAAATACACAGGCCGTTCACAAGGCCTCTGTCGGGCCGTCCCTGGCCCGGCTGAATCCCCAATCCGCCGGGTTGCCGTCATTTCCTTAAGATTAGGATGAACCAGATTTCTCTGAGTGCGAAAGCGCTATGGCCTCTTAACAGCCGCCGGAGCGGTGCCGGTTCAGGGCATTTTCTATGACCTGGCCGATGGTCCTGGGGTTGTAGGGCTTGGAGATCACCCCGCAGGGATTGACCGCCTGGAGATTTCTGAGCATCTCGGGATTGCCGTAGGCGGTTAAAAAAACCACCGGTGTTTGATACCGGTTTTGGATCTCCTTTGCCGCCTCGATTCCGTCCATCTTGCCGTGCAGCCCCACATCCATAATCACCAGATCGGGGTGCATCTCCTCCAACTTGACCAGGGAATCCTCTCCGCTTGTGATCAGGGGGCAGACCTCGAAGCCCAGGGCCAAAAGCCTCGACCGCAGGTCCGCGGCCACCACAAACTCATCTTCCACTATCATTATGTTGGCCATGGCCCGGTTCTTTGCCTCCTGATGCCTGCCCTAAAAGATGGCCTCAGCATTTGGACTCTGTTTGTGACTTATTTCATCCCTGGGCCGATTACTGCGGCTTTTCGGCTTTTGGCCGTTAAACAGCGGCTCTTGGGGAAACCTGATAATAAAGGCCGTGCCCGAACCGCTGACCATTTTTAGGCTGCCCTTGAGCTGGTTTTCCACCAGCCCCTTGACCAGGCCCAGACCAAGGCTATCCAGCCTTTCAAAATTCAGCTCCGGGGCGATACCCACGCCGTTGTCGCTGACTTCGATCAGCACCTCTTTATCGGCAAGCGTAGCGGCCTTTATCTTAATCAGGCCCTTCTTCCCCCGTGGAAAGGCGTGCTTTAAGGCGTTGGAAACCAGCTCGTTAAGCACCAAGCCGCAGGGCACGGCGTTGTTAATGCCCAAATAGGTCTCTCCACTCTCCACTTGAAAAAGTATTCCCCTTTGCTCGGCTTCATATAACCGGCCCAGATTGGCGATCAAGCCCTGTAAATAATCCTGTAGAGAAATCTCCGCCAGGTTTTCGGATTGGTATAATTTTTCATGGATAAGGGACATGGCGATCAGACGTTCCTGGCTTTCCTCAAAGGCCCGCCGCGCCGGCCCTCCGCTCACTTTGCCCTTTTGCAGGCTGAGCAGGCTGGATACCACCTGCATGTTGTTCTTGACCCGGTGATGGATCTCCTTGAGCAGGGCCTCCTTTTCCACCAGCGCAGTCTTTATGCGCTGGTCGTCCTGCTTGCGCTCGGTAATGTCAGAAAAGGAAATCGCCACCGCGTATGGCGTATTGGTTCCATCGCTCTTCAAGGGCTGGGTGTTGACCGAAATCCAGCGGTACTTACCGTTGTTCCGCTTCAGGCCCATGACCACATCATGACAAGGCCGGCCGGTTTTTAAAGTAACCAGGTTTGGCAGCTCACCCCTGGGGAAGGGTGAACCGTCCTCGCGGATGCTGTCCTTTGTCTCAAAGGAAAAAAACCGCTCCCAGTCCTGGCCGGTGTTATTACCGAGTATTCGTTCAGCGCTCTGGTTCCAACTTAAGACCTTTTCAGATGCATCCTGCAGAACAACGCCCTCCCTTAACACCCCCACCACGGACCGGAAAAGATCCTCGCTTTTTTGCAGGGCAAGGGTTGCCCGAGAAAGCCTGATGGTATTTTTCACCTGATAGCGCACCACCAACAAGATGGCCACCAAAAGCCCGGCAAGCATCAAGCTTACAATGAGGGCGTATTGGTAAAAGGATGCCAACACGTTTTTCCACTCCCTTCCCATGGTCAAGACCAAAGGAAGCGGCTCCAGGGATTGAAAGGAGATCAACATGCGGGCGCCATCGCCCGCGCAGTTTTGTTCGAGTGTGCCTTGGCTGATTTTGGAAACTATTTTTGAAAAAATTTTACTTCCCCTGAAGTTGTTACCAATATACTTCTCTCCCTGGGGATAACGGGAAACCAAGGTGCCGTCTTTTTTAATCAATGCGCATCGGTCGCTATTGTAGCCGTTTTTGGCTACGAATCGCCTGCTAAAATAAAATGGATCCACTCCCGCCACCACCACGACCAATAAAGACCCATCCGGAGCCCTCACTGCCCGGGAAAAAGGAAGGGTCCACTTGTTGTTGAACTTAGGTTTATAGGGACTGCCCAGTATAAGTCCCTTGTCCCGGCGGCCCAGGTGATCTTGAAATATGGGAAACCAGCGGAAGTTAATGCCCGCGCTTAGGTTATCTTGGGTTGAATCGCCCATACTTTTCCCTTGGGCGCTTAAGACCATAATATTGCGCACCAAGGGAAGTGTTGCCGCCATGTCCTGTAAATACGTGGGCAGACCTTTGCTTTTGATGCCGTTTTTAACCACGTGCTCGCCTACCGAAAAAAGCGCGTTGTCCAGTTTTTTCAGGTCAGCCCTTATATTCTGGCTAAAAGCATTGGTGGCGGCTTGGAGTCTGACTCTGGCGGTTTCCAGATTGGCCCGGTACTGATTGCTCAGGGCCAAGGCGGTAAGAGCGCAAAGGCAAATAATCGTGATTACTGCGGCCACGCGTATGGAGGCAGCCAGCCTTTTGGAGCGCAGGTCATGAAGTTCAACGCCTGCTTCTCCCTGGGGCTCCCGGACCATCCTGTTTTTTCGGTTGTCCGTGTCCATTTGAAATCAGCCGGACTGTAGCACGTTTTGAAAAACCACGATTACTAATATCTTAAAGTTATCCCACCCTAAAGATTCAAATGATTTTTTTCAACATTGTCTTTGAACAAGCTCCTCAGGCAATATGTTAACAACTTTTTGTACCCAGCCCCGTATGAAAAGGCCCAAAAAATATACGGGTCCCGGCTGGCTGCTGATTTGAGTGAAATGATGGGAGGACCTGCATGCTCGAGATACCAGAGTACATACAATTCTTTGGCGGGCTGGTGGCCATAGTCAACCCCTTGGGGGTCTTGCCCATGTTCATAAGCCTCACCCAGGGCCGGACAGAGGCGCATATTCACCGCACTGGCTTAATCGCTGCCTTTTCGTCAGCAATAATTCTTTTGGTCTGCCTTTTCGGCGGCCACTGGATCCTGAAATTTTTCGGCATCCATATTGACTCTTTCAGGGTGGCGGGCGGCCTTTTGATACTTTTGGCGGCCCTGGCCATGCTCATAACCACCCTGGGGGAGACCGAACGCAAGCAGGAGGAAAAAGACCAGGCAACGGATCACAAGACCTCGGTCGCGGTGGTTCCCCTTGCCCTGCCCCTATTGGCCGGGCCAGGTGCCATAAGCACCGTAATTCTTCATGCCCATGCCCACCATTCTGTATCCCATTTCATGATGGCCAGCGGCGTCATCATTATTGTCTCTATTCTTATTTTAATCGTATTCCGGATGGCACCCATGTTGAACCGCCTCCTGGGGCAAACCGGCTTGCACGTGGCCACCAAGGTAATGGGGCTGATTTTGGCTTCTTTGGCGGTGGAGTATTTGGCCATGGGGCTAAAGGGCATATTTCCCCTCTTGCGCTGAGCCGCATCTAAAAGGCCTTCTTTCAAAGACCGCTACTTTTAAGTCTTTATCTAATGGTTGCACTGCAAGGGTGCGTTACACCACCAAAGCAACTTTGGTTTGCCTTTATACAAGCGGGATGCTTTCTGGCGGCAAGCTGGTTCTTAACGACCGCGTTGACCTGGAAGGATGTTTTCAGTAAACCGCCGTGACTTAAATTAACAACCAGCCTCAAAAGGACCTGGAAGAGGAAAAAGGAGCGCCCTTAACCACGCCATAAGGTGACTGGAATAGTCCCTGCTCCG
>JASFOZ010000232.1:0-6941 GCA_050116255.1 Desulfarculaceae bacterium | reverse complement strand
GCGTTGAAGCTATCTCTGATGGATGCTCAGAGATATAATGGAAAAATATTGATTAAGAATCTTGTGGCCTTTTCTTCAATGACCATACATTCGGCGGGACATACATAGAGAAACCCGCCGAACATAACGCTAGGGAGATGCCTGCTGGCATTGCCCCACATAGCGAGTCCCGGTCCGGCGGGTCTGATAACAGGCTAATAAGGAGAGTGTATTAAATCAAGGAAGGCGTAGAGATTCCCAAAAGGCTATCTTCACCCTTCCCCAACCAAAACCAATCAGCATCTGCACCACCACCCGGGCTCACCCGGGCCTGTCAGACACACTGCCGCGCAGGCAGCTTAGAAAGGCGGGTTCCCACCCGCTTTCATTATTATAATGTTATCATCGGCCTTTGGCCGGGCCGCCTGGCAGCGCCAAGGGCTGTAATAAATCTTTAGGCGGCTTTTCCCCTCCTCTCTTCCGCCTGATTCCCAGATCACAGGCTAATTTCCCTCCAATAGCCCCAACCTCATCCCAAGAGAGGAAATCGGGCTTGACATTCGGCCGAACAATATATTATGAATATATTATCAATATAATTTTAACTGAGTTAAGCAGCATCCGGCATGTCCAAAAAACCTCTAAGCGGCCAAGCTCACCAGGAAATTCAGGACCTTATCGTCTCCCTCCAGCTCGAGCCCGGGGTGCAGATCGATGAAAGCGCCCTTACCCGTAAGATCTCCATCGGCCGCACCCCGGTCCGCGAGGCCTTGCTGCGCCTTACCGCACAGGGATTTTTAAACAGCGTTCCGGGACATGGTTTTTTTGTGCGCCCGGTGACCGTGGATGATGTGAAGGAGATGCTGGAGGCGGCCTTTGTGCTGGAGTGCTCGGCAATGCCCCTTGCCGTCAGGCGCATTACCGCTGACGAGATTCAACAGCTTGAAGAGACAAACCTTCGCTTACAAAAGGCCATGGCCAAGCACCAATTTTTGGAGATTACCCATCTAAACGGAAGTTTCCACCATATAGTGCACGAGAGCATAAGAAACGATTTTCTTCTTTCATCTTTTCAAAACCTGGAGCCTCAATATGATCGCTTGGCATACCTTTGCTACAGCAATGAGGTCATAGATAACAACCTGAAAGAGCACTATGCCAAGGTGATAGCTGATCATAATAAATTGATAACCTGTCTGAAAAAACGCGATGAAGAAGCCGCGATAAAAGTGGCGGCAAATCATGTTCGGCTCTTTCACGTGCGGGTAGCCCAATATCTCAGCCCACCGGAAGACGAACTAATTGCAGCGAGCAAGCAGCTCATAGTCAGCGTCTGAATATAAGTAACCAAAAACCAGGTTTTCATGGGAAGGCAATGTCTGCCAGCTTGAGAATTGCTGTTGATACCGGAGGCACATTCACCGACCTTTGTGTCTTAAACGAGGCTTCGGGCAAGCTCTTTGTGGCCAAGGTGCCCTCGACCCCGGACAATCCCGCGCTGGCGGTTGTGGAAGGATTAAACCAGGTCCTGGCCGAGCTTGACTTTCCGCCCCAGGCCATATCGTTTTTTATTCACGGCACCACCGTAGCCACCAATGCCCTGCTCGAGGGTAAGGGCTCTGCCACCGCCCTGATTGCCACCGAGGGTTTTGAAGACGTCATCCTAATAGGCCGCCAAAACCGGCCCAAGCTCTATGATCATTGGGCGCGCCGGCCCCGGCCGATTGTGGAAAGGAGCCGGTGTTATGGAGTCAAGGAACGCATGCTGCATACCGGCCAAATATGGCTGCCTTTGGATGAAGAGCATGCCGCCTCGGTGGTGGAGGCCATAAAAAAGGCGGGAATCAACTCTATAGCGGTTTCTCTCTTGCATTCATACGCCAATCCCTCCCATGAAAACCTGATCCGCGCCATCATTAAAACCATGCATCCCGACGCATTTGTAACCGTATCCTCGGAGGTCCTGCCTGAGTTTCGCGAATATGAGCGGACCAGCACCATCTGCATCAACGCCTATGTCATGCCCAAGGTCAGTGAATACCTGGGCTACCTGGAAAGGCGGCTGAAAGACCTGGGTGCCTCCTCCGGTCTTTACATCATGCAGTCCAACGGCGGAGTTATCACCGCCCAAACCGCCAGAGCAGTGAGCGCCCGCACCGTCCTGTCCGGGCCTGCCGGCGGAGCCCTCACCGGGGCCCTGCTCTCTCGCATCTGCGGCAAAGGCAACGTCATCACCGTGGATGTGGGGGGCACCTCCAGCGATATATGCCTTATTGAAAACTCCACCCCGCGCCTCACCACGGAAAGCGACATAGAAGGCTATCCCATCAAGCTTCCCATGATCGACATCAACACCATCGGCGCCGGGGGAGGTTCCATAGCCTTCATCGATCAGGGCGGCGCCCTGCAGGTGGGCCCTCGCAGCGCCGGGGCCGTGCCCGGCCCGGTCTGTTATGGACGGGGCGGCGATGAGCCCACGGTCACCGACGCCAACGCCGTACTGGGGCGCATTAATCCCGAGTTCCTGCTCGGCGGGGCCATGCCCATGTATCTGGCCGAGGCCAAAGCGGTGTTGGAGGAAAAGATCGCAGGGCCTCTGGGCCTGAATCTTTATGAGGCCGCTGAGGGCATAATCAAGGTGGTCAACTCCAACATGATCCGAGGCATACGACGGGTTTCTGTCGAGCGCGGCTATGATCCCCGTGAGTTCGTACTGGTGCCCTTCGGCGGAGCCGGGCCCATGCATGGCGCGGACCTGGCCCGGGCCCTGAATATGAGCCAGGTGATAATACCCGCCCACCCCGGCATCGGCAGTGCCTTTGGCATGTTGTCCGCTGACGTGCGCCACGACTATGTCATGACCCATATCACCAAATTAGGAGAGGCTGACTGCGGGCAGGTGGAGCGGTTGTTTGCGGAAATGGAGCAACAGGCCCGAACGCAACTTGCCCAGGAAGGCTTCAAAAAAGAAGCGGCAGTGCTCATTCGGCAACTGGACCTGCGCTACCTGAATCAAGCCTATGAGCTGACCCTGCCGCTCAGCGCCGGGAAGTTCGGAACCGAGTCTGTTCAAGACATCCAAAAGCAGTTTCACCAGAGCCACTACCGGGCTTACGGTTACAACCGCGAGGAACAGCCGGTGGAGCTGGTGAACCTGCGCCTGGTGGCCTTGGGCAAGCTGCCCGGCCTGCATCTGCAGGCTGAAACCAAGGCAAAGGGGGCCACGCCGGAACCTCTAAGCCTGCGGGAGGTCTTCTTTGAAGGCCGGCCCCAAAAGACCCTGATCTATGGGCGCGGGGACCTGCGGCCGGGCCAACGGCTGCCGGGACCGGCCATTGTGGAACAGCTTGATTCCACGGTGGTAGTAAGCCCCGGTTTCCAGGCGGAGTGTGACGCCTACGGCAACCTCCTGCTGATCAGCGAGGAAGGCGCCTCATGAAAAAAATGGACCCCATCACCCTTGAGGTTATGCGTAACGCCTTTCAGTCGGTGGCCGAGGAGATGGGCGCCGCTTTGATCCGCACCGCCCTTTCCACCAACATAAAAGACCGGCGCGATTGCTCAACCGCCATCTACACGCCCCAGGGGGAGCTGGTGGCCCAGGCGGAGCACATACCCCTGCACCTGGGCCTGATGGTCTCGGTGGTAAAGAAGGTGCTGGAAATCTATCCCGTGGAGAGCCTTAAGCCGGGGGATGCCATCATCACTAACGACCCCTATGTCTCAGGGTCGCATCTGCCTGATATATGCATGGTGTCCCCGGTATTTCATCAAAACCGCTGCCTGGGCCTGGTGGCCAACCTGGCCCACCACGTTGATATCGGCGGCATAGCCCCGGGGGGCATGCCCACCATTTCCACGGAGATATTCCAGGAGGGTCTGCGCATCCCGCCGGTGAGGCTCAAGCGCGAAGGCGTCATAGACGATGAGATGTTGCGCCTGATCACCAACAACGTGCGCACCTCTTATGAAAGTCTGGGCGACTTCCAGGCCCAGCTGGCAGCCAACAATGTGGGCGAGCGCCGCCTGCATGAGATCATGGCCAAGTATGGGGCCGACCAGTGCGCCTTCTACATGGAAGAGCTTATAACCTACTCCGAACGCCGCATGTTGGCGGCCATTAGCAAGCTGCCCCAGGGCAGGTTCGAGTTTAAGGATTACCTGGAGGGAGACGGCCTAAGCCAAAAGAAACTGACCCTAAAGGCCGCCCTGACCCTCAGCCCAGACTCCATCAGCGTGGATTTTTCAGGAACCTCGCCCCAGGCCAAGGGTTCGGTCAATTCCACCCGGGCCGTAACTTTGGCCTGCGTATACTTCGCCCTCAAATCGATTATAGATCCGGAGATTCCCTCCAGCGCCGGGACTTTCAGGCCGGTAAAGGTCATCACACCTCCGGGAAGTCTGGTCAATCCCCATTTTCCGGCTCCGGTCAGCAACGCCAACATCAACACCTCGCAGCGTATCACCGATGTGGTCATGGGCGCCTTGGCGCATGCGGTGCCCGAACGGGTACCGGCCGCCTCCAACGGCAGCATGAGCATATTCACCATAGGCGGCGTTCATCCCCGGACAGGCGTCTATTACTCCTACGTGGAAACCTACGGCGGCGGTCAAGGCGCGGCCTGCAACGCCGATGGCATGGATGGGGTTCATACTAATATGACCAACACCCGCAACACCCCGGTGGAGGTGATAGAGCAGTCCTATCCCCTGCGCGTAGAAAAATACAGCCTTGTACCGGACAGCGACGGAGCCGGTGAGTTCCGGGGCGGACTGGGCCTCACCCGCGAGATAACCGTCTTAGAGCACGAGGCCACCATCAGCCTGGGCACCGAGCGCCGCCGCATACAGCCTTGGGGTCTCAAGGGAGGGGATCCCGGCGGGCCTTCCCGGAGCTGGATAGAAACCGCCGGGGGTAAAGTCAAAGCGCTTCCCAGTAAGGTCACCACCACCCTGCAACCCGGCACCAAGATCGTCTTGGAAACAGCCGGCGGCGGCGGTTACGGCGATCCCTTGGCAAGAGAACCCAGACTGGTGGCCCGGGACGTGGCAGAGGGATTCATCAGCCTGGAACGGGCTCGGGAAGCCTATGGCGTAAAGCTGGATTCAAAAAGCGGCGCGGTGAACCAAAAGGCCACCGCTAAGCTACGCAAAAAGCCTGATTAAAAAGGCCTAGGATGGGAGGTAAGCCATGAAGATTCTGGTCCTGTCACCGTTCGGCAAAACCGAACCCTTCGGCTGGGAGAACCTGGAAAAGGTCAAGCGGCCTGATACCGAGTTCGACTTTGAATGCCTGGAGGATGTCTTCCCCCTACCCTACAACACCTATGTCTACAACACGCTTAAATGCGTAAACGGCGCCGTGGAACGCATTATCAGGGCCGAGCAGGATGGTTATGACGCGGCGGTCATCTCATGCATGCTCGATCCGGGACTAATGGAATCCCGGGCCATCGTCGACATTCCGGTTACCGCCACCTTCGAGGCCAGCGCCCATGTGGCCGCCATGATGGGCAAGCGCTTTTCCGTGGTCTCCACCGACCCCATGACGGTCGGCGGTATCGATATGCGCCTGGTGGATCTTTACGGAGTGCGTCAGAGCGTGGCCTCCCTGCGCTGGATCGGTATCACCGCCTGCGACCTCTACCCAGAAATAACCCCCACCGAGGAGGTGGCCAAGCGCACCGTGGAGGTAAGCCGCCGGTGCGTGGAGGATGACCAGGCCGAGGTTATCATCCCCGGCTGCACCATTATCGGCTCGCTTTTGACCAACTACTTTGAGCAAGACCCGGTGGAGCTGATCGGAGCGCCGGTGATTGACCCCATGATCGTGGCCTTCAAGATGGCGGAGATGATGGCGGAGATGTGCCAGATGGCCGGATACCCCGCGGCCAGCCGCGCCGGCTTTTTCCGCAAGCCTCCCCTTGCTGAAACCGCGGAGCTTAGAAAATTCATGGCCGCAAACAAGTCGCCGGAACAATTCTATTACAAATAGACCGCACCAAAGCAGGGAAGAGAGAGACATCCTGCATTAAAAAAGGAGGGAAAAATGTCTGGCAAAAGAAAAACAAGGCGTCATCTATTAATCGCGTGTCTGGCCGCACTCACCTTGGTCTTGGCCCCGGCGTCGGTCATGGCGGCAAAGACCCTTAAAATAGGCCATATTCTTGCGCCCAAATCCAATCAAAACCAGGCGTTGGTAAAGGTCTTCAAGCCCCAGGTGGAGAAGGCCAGCGGCGGATCGCTCAAGATCCAGGTCTTTCCCAACGAGCAGCTGGGACACGCACCGGACCAGGTCGAGGGCGTGAAGCTGGGGTCCCAGGCCATGTTCTTGGGTTCGCAAACCTGGTTCGCGGCGCACATCAAGCAGATTGGGGTGGCCACCATTCCTTTCCTTTTCGACAATCGGGCCCATTTCCAGAAATGGATGAACCAAGTCTTGGGCAAAAAGCTGATGCCGGTGCTGGTCAAACAGGCCAACCAAAGGATCATCAACCTGCAGCCCCCCTGGGAAAGGGGTCCCTTCCGCGTCATCTGCGCCAAAAAGCCCATCCTCGGCCCGGACGATATCAAGGGCCTGAAGCTCAGGCTTTGGCCGGCCCAGATGATCCAGAAATCCTGGGCCGGGCTCGGGGCCAAGGTGCACACCATCGACTTTGCCGAGGCCTACCTGGCCCTAAAGCAGGGCGTGGTCGAGTCCATCACCTCGCCCTTTGACCTGGTCCGGCCCCAGAAGTTCGCCGAGGTGGCGCCCTACATAACCGAGCTGCGTCAGTTCCCGCAACTGGAGCTTATCTCGATCAATGAGAAAATATGGCAAGGGCTCACCGACAAGGAGCGTAAGGCCCTGATGGATGGGGCGGCTGCGGCCGGCGCCTGGTATAACAAACAGGCGAAGACCAGAGTGGAAAAGACCATCCAGCTCCTGCTGAAAGAAAACAACGCCACCTATATACTGGTCA
>JASFOZ010000231.1:0-6961 GCA_050116255.1 Desulfarculaceae bacterium | reverse complement strand
AGCGATAATCTCTCTGGCGGTGAGCCTGTCACTCTATCATCTCTATCTGTCCTGGGCTGGTCTTGTGGATGCATACTCCTTCAGATCCACCCATTTGTCATTTGTTCTTGTTCTGGTTTTTCTATTCAAACCCTTGGGCAGAAAGTCGTGGAAGGATCCTTATAATGCCTGGTCCATCATTGATTTCCTGCTGATCGGCGTCGTCATCGCCACGCAGATTTATATCCTGTATGACATAGAGGAGTTCATTTTCCGGGGCGGCAACCTCAATGAATGGGACATCAGGATCGGCACCTTGATGATATTCATAGTCCTGGAGGTAACCCGGCGGGTGGTTGGCTGGGCCATGGTGTTGATCGCCGGTTTCTTCTTGCTGCACACAGCCCTTTCCGATCATTTCTTCTGGATATTCTATGGGCCGCCAAGCAGTTGGGAGACCATTGTCGATTACCTCTTCATGCGGGAAAACGGCATATACGGCGTTCCGCTCATGGTGATGGCCACCTACATCTTCCTTTTCATATTATTCGGCGCCATTCTCATGGAGTCGGGGGCGGGGCGTTTTTTCATCAATATGGCCCTGGCGCTCACAGGAGCCCGTAAAGGCGGCCCGGCCAAGGCTTCCATTCTGGCGAGCACCTTGATGGCCACCATATCGGGGGCGGCGGTGGCCAACGTGGTCGTCACCGGCACCTTCACCATACCCCTGATGAAAAAAATCGGCTACCGGCCGCATTTCGCCGGCGCCGTGGAAGCCTGTGCTTCCAGCGGCGGGCAGATAATGCCTCCAGTCATGGGCGCTTCCGCCTTTATTATCGCGGAGTTTTTGTCCACGCCTTACCTCAAGGTCTGCCTGGCGGCCATCCTGCCGGGCCTCTTGTATATGTTCTCGATTTTCATCATGGTGCATTACGAAGCACAGAAATACGATCTGCCCACCTTGAAAAAGGAAGAGCTGCCCTCGGCCAAGGAAGAACTCAAGAAGGGCGGGCACCTGTTCCTTTCGGTATTGGTGATCATCGGACTCTTGGCCATCGGCTTTACGCCGATGTATGCGGCGATGTGGGGGATCATCTCGGTTTTTGTGCTGAGCAGCCTCAGAAAAGAAACCCGTATGACGCCCATCAAAATTATTAAATTTATGGAAAACGGGGCCCTGAAGGCGTTGCCGGTTTCCATTGCCTGCGCCTGCGCCGGGATAGTTATCGGCTCGATCTTTGTTTCAGGCCTGGGCCTGAAATTCACCAACCTCATTATTGCCATCGCCGATGGCAGGCTCTGGGTGGCGCTGATTCTAACCATGGTGGCTTCATTGATCTTGGGTATGGGATTGGTGACCGTGGCAGTTTACATCACCGTGGCCGCCCTGGTGATACCCGCCCTGGAGGCAATGGGAGTCATGCCCATCGCGGCCCACTTCTTTGCTTTCTACTTCGGGCTGGTGTCAGCCATAACGCCTCCGGTCGCCTTGGCCGCATTCGCGGCCGCAGGTATTGCCGAATCAAACCCCATGAAAACAGGCTTCACATCCTTCCGCTTGGGTTTCGCCAAATATATACTGCCCTTTGTGTTTGTGTTTTCACCCGGGCTATTGTTCGAAGGGCCCTGGTGGGAGGTGCTGCGCAGCGCCGCCGCAGCCACCTTGGGAATAATGGCCATAACCACGACCACCGAAGGGTTCTTCTACCGCAATTTAAGGTGGTATACCCGGGCGTTCATGTTGATCCCCTCCGCACTGCTGTTCGCACCTCATTTCCAATACAATATTATCGGTGCCATTATTTGCCTTGCGGTCATGTTCACCTTGCGCCGGCAGGCTAGTGCTGCCAAGGTTTCGCCCGCATAGGGGGAAAAATGAAAAATAAACTAATATCCTGGCTACCTATATTGGTTGTATTGGCCACCATGGTTTCTTTTAAGATCCTCAATTTCGCCAATCACCATTACAGTATATTTTTGCTGATTGTCATTTTGGCCGGCTTCTTTCTTGCGCTCACAAGCAGAGTGTTGCAGCAAAGGGCCGGATCAAAAGAGGCTGCCTGCGAAAACGAAGTGGGGTCGAATCAATAAACCTGCGCTCCCTGAAAGACCGGGCGCTCCTGGCGCTCAGGGAGGCTCAAGTGGTTTACCCCCTCCTGGCCGCCGGCCCTGGGCATAATCACCTCGCCGGGTAAGGGTTGGCGGCAGGCCCCTATCGGCGGCATGACCGCGCCGCCACACCTTATTTACTCCCTCAAGAAAAAGGAGTTAGCCCTGAAAGGCTAACTCTCTGTAATTGTTGGCGAGGACGGCGAGAATTGCGCTCGCGGTCCCCGGCGTGACCAAACGCCTGTATATACACACTCCACCGCGCAGGGCAGGCAATTTGCAGGTTTGACAGATAAGATTTAGCCAAGATACCCTTTGTGAAGGAAAATCGTACTGATTCAAACTGCATGATTCATGAATGAATCGCTTCCATAGTGGGTTTACGCCATAATTGGGCAATCCCGTTATGGGTATCTTGGATCATCTGACCTAATACCCCACGGAAGGACTGATCAAGAACAGAGGCTGGCTGTGAGAAGCAACAGGCATAATCTCAGAAAGGTTGCCGCTAAAACCGGCCATAGACAGCTTGCCGCCCTAAAACGCTGCTGCCAAAGAGAAACCGCCAAACGCAAACTGGCTGAAAAGACCCTGCGTACCCATGAACAGGGCCTGCTCACTTTTTTGGACGCCATGCCGGTGGCCATTGCCATTTATGCCAACGACCGTTTCCTTTTTTCCAACAAAGCTCACTCCCGGCTAGTCGGCGCCGATGATCCTGGCGAGCTAATCGGCCGGCCGGTGCTGGACATCATTGACCCTGAATATCATGAGCTTTTTTTAAGAAGAACCCGGAAAGTACGGGAGGAAGGGGCCGAGGTCCCCCTGATACCCTATGTCTGCCGCCGCCTGGACAATAAACCGGTCTTTGTGGAAACCATCGCTGTACCTTTTTTTTATGAAGGCGGTTTGGCGGTGATGGGTGTGGCAATTGATGTCACCCGCCGCAAAAGAGATGAAGAACAGCTGAAAGATCAACGTGAGCAACTGCTAAGGGCTGAAAAGATGGCCCTACTGGGCAAGCTGGCCTCCGGTGTGGGGCATGAGATAAATAATCCCAACAATTTTATACAATTAAATGCATCGTTGCTGGCCAAGATATGGCAGGACATACAGCCATTGATATCTGAGGCGATATCAGAACAACCAGGGACCTGCCTGGGCGGGCTTTCGGCGCAGGACGTGCAAGAGCAACTGCCCAAGCTGGCAAAGGATATCCTGGACGGCTCTCGCCGCATTACCCACATCGTAAAAGAATTGAAGGATTTCGCCCGGCCCGATTTGCCTGAAATCATAGAGGAGGTAAACCTAAACCAAGTCATAACCGCGGCCCTTAAGTTGCTGCAGAATGTGACCAAGAGCGCCAACGGCCGCCTGAACCTCGAACTGATGCCCGACATCCCGCTCATTAGGGGTAATTTCCACCGGCTGGAACGGGTAATGATAAACTTGATCATGAATTCCTACCAGGCCCTAAACAACCCTGCCCAGGGAATCAGCATTTCCACGGGACATCAGCCGGATACCGGCCATGTCTTGGTGGAGGTACTAGATGAGGGCATCGGCATTGAACCCAAAGACCTGGAGCACGTCACAGACCCCTTTTTCACCACCAGGCGGGACATCGGCGGCACCGGATTAGGGCTGAGCGTATCCTCCCGCATTGTGGCCGACCACATGGGCAGCATGGAGTTTGAATCCGCACCTAATCAAGGGACCAAGGTCACGCTGTGTTTTCCGGTTCTGAAATACCAACCGGCCACGGAGCCCGGCCATGACTAGCCATCTCAACCCACGGCAGCCCGTACTGTTGGTCGATGACGAGCCCCAGGTCCTGACCAGCTATGAACTGACCCTGCGCTACGGCGGGATTACCAATATTGTCTCTTGCCAGGATGCTGCCCTGGCCCTCGGCCTTATCAGGCGACACAACCCTGTACTGATGCTGCTCGATCTGCTCATGCCCAAGGCCAGCGGCGAGGAAATACTGAAAACCGTCAACCGCGATTTTCCCGATCTGCCCGTAATTGTGATTACTGGTGTGGATGAAGTGGACACGGCGGTGCGTTGCATGAAGGCTGGCGCCTTTGACTACCTGCTGAAACCTGTCCAGAGCGAGCGTTTGCTGACCACGGTAAAGCGCGCCCTGGACTTCAAGGAGCTGCAGAGGGAAAACCAATCCCTCAGACAGCGTCTGCTGAGTCCCCAACTGGAAAACCCCGAGATTTTCAAGCCCATCATCACCGGGCATCCGGCCATGCATGCCCTGTTCCGATACATGGAAGCCATCGCCCTCTCGCCCAAACCGGTGCTGATAACCGGCGAGACCGGTGTGGGTAAAGAACTGGCGGCCAGGGCCCTGCACGACCTTTCAGGCCGGCCAGGCCCTTTTCTGGCTGCCAACATGGCCGGATTGGACGACTCCATGTTTTCAGACACCCTTTTCGGACACACCCAAGGCGCTTTCACCGGGGCGGGCAGGCAGCGCAAGGGATTGTTGGCCCAGGCGGGCCAGGGCACCCTGCTGTTGGATGAAGTGGGAGATCTGAGCCCGCAAAGCCAGGTCAAGCTCCTGCGGCTTCTGGAGTACGGCGAGTATTATCCCCTGGGGATGGACACTCCCCAGCATTGCCATGCCCGCATTATCGCCTCCACCAACCGCAACCTAGGCCACTTGCAGAAAAAAGGTTTTTTCCGCAAGGATTTATATTACCGCCTGCTCACCCACCACCTGGAGATTCCTCCCCTACGCGAACGCAAGGAGGATCTGCCCCTTCTGCTGGATTATTTTTTAGGCAAAGCAGCCCAGGCCCTGGACAAGAAAAAACCCACGACTCCGCCGGAGCTTCTGAACCTGCTGGCCGCCTATTCCTTTCCGGGCAATGTGCGTGAGCTGGAGGCCATGGTGTTTGACGCCACCAGCAGCCACATCAGCCGCATTATGTCCATGGACTCATTCAAACAGCGGATTTTCGCATCGCTCGATACAGAGCCTGAGCCAGGCCCCCAAGCCGGGGACGCGGATGGGCAGGCCATAGTTTTTCCGGAGCAGTTGCCGGGGTTGAAGGAAACTTCATGGCTGTTGGTCAAAGAGGCCATGCAAAGGGCTGGCAATAACATCTCCATCGCCGCCGACATGCTGGGCATCTCCCATCAAGCGCTGCGTAAAAGGCTAAAAAAGATTGAACAAGGATCAGGGGGTTTGTAACTGGTCTCAACTTTGGGACGTACCTCAACTTTGGTTTAACTGTTTTTGTTGTTTATATTCAATTTTTTATCTACAATGCCGCCTTATGAGCTCAACTTTAATTGAATCCATTTAAGCCTCTCGCTGACACGGCTTTTTACGCATCGTACCTATTATATTCCCCTTACGGCTGCCTTCCCCCTTTGGCATATCAATTGCTCTAAAGCCGTGTACCGGCGGGATAAGGAGATGTGGTAGACCCTTATATAACCGCAGTCAGGCCCTCGCTACCAACCCAATTTGGAGGTGAAATCGTGAAGAAAACAGGTTGCGTTTTTTTTACCATTATGGTGGCCCTGATTTTATGTATGGCGCCGACGGCAGGGGCCAAGACCGTAAACTGGCCCTTGGCTATCCTATGGCCGGCCAGCAACTTCAGCACCCAAGGCACCGTACAGTTCGCGAAAATGGTGGGTGAAAAAACCGGAGGCCAGTTGCAGATCAAGGTCCACGCCGGGGGTTCTCTGGGTTTCAAGGGCCCGGAGATGCTCAAGGTGATCCGGGACGGCCTGGCTCCCATCGGCGAAATGCTTTTGGGCTATGTGGCGGGCACCGAACCGCTGATGGATTTTTCCACCATGCCTTTCCTGGTGGCCAATGCGGGCCAGGCTGAAAAGCTGGGGGCCATAGCCCGGCCTGCGGTGGAAAAGGTCTTCGACAAATGGAACCAGAAGATGCTCTACTGGCAGTTCTGGCCCGGTGCCGGTCTCTACAGTCAAAAGCCCATCAACTCCTTGGCTGACCTGAAAGGCCTTAAAATCCGCACCTTCAACGCAGTCTCCACAGCGTGGGTGAAGGCGGCCGGAGGCAACCCGGTCTCCATGCCTTGGGGTGATGTCTACATGGCCATGTCCACCGGCGCCATTGACGCACTGATCACCAGCAGCACCTCTGGTGCGGACGGCAAGTTCTGGGAAGTGATGAAGTATTTCACCAAGCTCAATTTCACCTTTGGCTACAGCGCGGTTACGGTGAACAAAAAATCCTTGGCCGGCCTGACGGGTGATCAAAGAAAGGCCGTACTGGCCGTGGCCAAGGAGATGGAAAAGATCCAGCTCAAGCGCAGCCTGGAATCGGATAAGGCCGCTTCTGCGAAATTAATCAAAAACGGAATCAAGATCTCGGAGATGTCCCCCAAGTTCCAAAAGGCCTGCGCCGCCTTGTGCGGACCCATCTGGTCTGAATGGGCCAAAAAGGCGGGGCCGTCCGCGGCGGATATATTGAAAAAGGCAAAGGCCCTGGACTGAGCCGCATCCAGGGCCAAGCCGGAGTGGGCGAGACCCAAGCATCGGATTGGAAAAAGCAGGCATGAGTGTTTTCATCCGGACAATCGATTGGATTTGCAGGATAGGCGGTTACCTGGCCGCAATGTGTATCCTGTTAATGACCCTCCTGATTCTGGTGGAAACTTCGATACGGATGGCAGCGGGAAGCTCGATTTTCATAGCTGAGGAGTATTCCGCTTATCTCATGGCCAACTTTGTGATGCTGGGTCTTGCCTTTACCTTGCGCGAGGGCGGGCACATAAAGGTGAGCCTGCTGCTTTCAAAGCTCGGCCTCAAGGCCAAGGGATCTTTTCGGCTGGCAGCATGCCTTTTGGGAATCATGGTTTTCAGCTTTCTTACC
>JASFOZ010000230.1:0-6973 GCA_050116255.1 Desulfarculaceae bacterium | reverse complement strand
GCAAGAAAACATTTTATTTCGCTTATTATGTTAACCATTACTATACTCTGGCATTTATTAACAAAAGAACAGGGCGCTGATTTTAAAATATATTCTTTCGCAATGCCTGCAAAATACTTTTTTTTGACTTCTAGTATCGTATTAATGGTGTCATATCAGATATTTCTCTTCTACATCTATGAAGCATATGCATCTATAACAACATTGCCACACATTTTTCCAGATGGTTCAATCATTCACGATTATCCAGATCCATGGTTCATCGCTGGGGTTTCTAGGATTTTCACTCCCCGCCATGTTGAATCCCACCAGGTTTTCTGGGGATATTTATCTTCGGTTTTAATTTGGATTACTTTTCCGATCATATCAATCATTCTAGTTTGCCAATCATTATTAATCAAGTATACATTAGCTTTTATGGCATCAATACTATGCCTGACATCATCCGTTGGAATGTCTACTTTTTATTTTATCAATACGCGTATTCTGTTTACTAGATATTCATCATCAAATTCACAGATACCTAAACTAAAAAAATACCCTGATTGGGGATGGTTTGTAATATTTTGCTTTATTTTTTGCCTTTCCATTTATGCAGCTGAAAACCTTGACTGGAAATGGAAATGAATTTCATCATAAAATAAATTATACGAAAACATAGATTCTAATTCGAAATAGCGTAAAATGGGTTATTTAGAGGCCTCCCAAACAATCCTGACTTTTCCATCCTCGAAACCTAAAGCTTGTTGAGTCGGAAGCCCAGTGGGGTGTTTTCTGTTGCAGGCTTGGGCCAGCGTGAGATACTGGTGAGAAACCTCAACTTGAGAAACCCAGCCAAAGGAAGGGTATGGGCCTATGAATATTCTGGCAATCGTTGGCAGTCCCCGCGCAGGCAAGGCAACCGATACCCTGGTGGACCGGGCTATTGAAGGCGTAAAATCCAAAGCCCCTGACTGCAATATCAAGAAGCTACACTTGATTGACCATGATATTCAGTTCTGCCGCAATTGTCTGGCCTGCCGGGACAGTAAGACCAAAGATCCCGTAGCCGAGTGCTCCATAAAAGATGACATGGACCATATCAGACAAGATGTTCTCCAGTCTGATTCCCTTATCTTCGGCACTCCGGTACACATGGGATATGCCACATCCATAATGATGGCCTTTTTGGAGAGAATCTGCTGGACCTTTGCCAAGCCGGAAAGAAAAATCCTCACCATGAAGGGATGCCCCATGCCCCGGTCCCCTAAGAAGCGTAAGGCCGTTATTATTGTTACTTCCGGAATTGTGCCGCCCATATACAGAAGATTCTGCGATGACGCCACCAAGCTTATCAAACGCACCGCCAATGACTCACTCAACGCCAAGACCGTGGGCGATATGTATGCCGGGGATGTGGCGCACCGGGGAGTGGACTATTACCGGGACAAGGCTTTTAACCTGGGCCGCAAGCTCGCCTAGCTCTACTCTTTGCCCACCCGCATTTAATCCCATCACATTCAAATAGCATCATACTAGAATCCGACCTGCCGGCCGCGCCAGAGGATCACATTACCGGCACCCAAGTCCTCACCTGAGGGCGGTGTTAATACGCAGCCAAACACAGGCAAATAATCGCTTCTGCGCCGCCCGGCCGCTTCAGGTAAAGTCCTGATCGCCTGGGCAGCAGAGCAGCACCTAATAAACCTCTCCCCTATCGTCAGGCTAACAGCCCGGAAACCGGAGGAAATATTTTTAGGCTTGACCGAATCGTGATATTGGCCTACCTTAATAACTAAACAGCGTTCAGTTAACTCGTGGACAAAGGCGCTATGCCCAGACCCAAGAAAAGCGAGCAGGAAGACGTCAGGGCCCTGATCCTGGAAAAGGCCAAGAAGCTCTTTCTGGAGATCGGCTACGCCAACCTGACCATACGCCGCATCGCCCAGGAGATCGGGTATACGCCGGGCACCATCTATTTGTACTTCAAAAACAAGGACGAAATCCTCTACGAGCTGCACAACGAGGGCTTCCGCCTGCTCCTGCAATACAAGAAGCGGATTCTGGAGGGGGGGGCCACCGACCCGGTGGAAAGACTGCGCCGAGGCGGACATATATATATAGATTTCGCTCTGGAAAACCCTGAGTACTATGAGCTGATGTTCAACATGCCCGAGCCCCGGGACTTCATGGACCAGCAGGCCCGGTCCGGCGGGGAGCGTGAGGACTATGCCCTGCGCTCCTACGGCTTCCTTAAAGAAAGCGTGCGCCAGTTCATGGCCGAAGGTTATTTGCCCGGCACGGATGTGGATACAGCGGCTTTTTTTTTCTGGTCACTGGCTCACGGGGTGGTGTCTCTGATAATCCGCAAGCGGTTTCCATACCCACAGAAGCCCAGCAAGGAGTTGGCCGGGGCTGTGATCGATGAGTTCATGCGCTGGGTGGAACCGTCAAGGTATATGGGCCCGGAGAAATAATGGCCGCTTTTTTTTGGCAAATAACTAAACATCGTTCATTTATTAGGGTTGCCTGGGGACAGCATGCCCCGTGCAGCACTCTCTAAGGAGAAACAGTCATGAAAATCGAGATTACGGTAAACGGCCAGGCGCATCGATTGGATGTGGACCCGGACACCCCCCTGCTTTGGGTGATCCGGGATCATCTGGGGCTGACCGGGACCAAGTATAGCTGCGGCATAGCCGAATGCGGGGCCTGCACGGTGCTGCTGGACGGCGAGGCCGCCCCTTCCTGCGCCATAACCATTGAGGAGGCGGACGGCGCCTCAATCACCACCATTGAGGGTCTGAACGGTCCTGTGGGCAATGCCCTGATAAAGGCCTGGACCTCTGAAGACGTACCCCAATGCGGATACTGCCAGCCCGGTCAGCTCATGACCGCGGCGGCCCTGTTAGGAGAGAGCCCTCATCCCACTGATGAGGAGATAAACCAGGCCATGTCCGGGGTTCTCTGCCGCTGCGGCACCTATCAACGCATCCGCTCGGCCATTCACTGGGCCGCCCGGGAGGTGAAACGTGGCTAAAGAAAAAATGAACCCCAGCCGCCGCCGCTTTCTCAAATGGTCGGCCTTGGCTGCCGGAGGACTGGCCCTGGGAGTATATGGCGTTAGCGGCGGCGAGAAGGTCAAGAAGGCCTCTGAGGTCTGGGAGGCCGGGCCTGGAGATATGGCCCCCAACGCCTGGGTCCGCATCGGACTCGACGGCCGAGTGACGGTGCGGGTGAACCATACGGAGATGGGACAAGGCGTGTCCACATCCCTGCCCATGATCGTGGCTGAGGAGCTGGACGCGGATTGGTCTAAGGTGGACTTTGAGATCGCCCCGGCTGAGTCGATCTATAAAAATCCCCAGTTCAACACCCAGATGACCGCGGCCAGCACCAGCCTGCACACCAGTTGGGACATTTTGCGCCGGGCCGGGGCCGCGGCCCGGGAGATGCTGATCGCAGCCGCCGCTGACCGCTTTAAGGCGCCAAGCTCCCAATGCCGCACCCAAAAGGGCCAGGTGATCCATCAGCCCTCGAGCCGTAGCCTCAGCTACGGCGAGCTGGCCCGGGATGCGGCCCAAAAGCCGGTACCGGAAAACCCGCGCCTTAAATCGCCCGACCGTTTCGAGCTTATCGGGCGTCCCCTGCCCCGGCTGGACACACCGGCCAAGGTAAAGGGCCGGGCCGTGTTCGGCCTGGATGTACGCATGCCGGGCCTGCTCACCGCGATGGTGGTTCATCCGCCAATATTGGGAGGACGCCTGGCATTCCTGGACCCCGGGCCGGCCTTGGCGGTGCCGGGTGTACGCCGGGTGCTGCCCATGGAGAAAGGTGTGGCTGTGGTGGCCGAGGCATTCTGGCCTGCCCAGAAAGGCGCCGATGCCCTCAAGATTACCTGGGACAATGACCAAGCCCTGGACCTGGACAGCGACGCCTTGATGAAACGTTGGGCCGCATTGGCCCGTCAACCCGGCGACACCGTCTTTGAAACCGGAGAACTGGACGCGGCCATGGCCTCTGCCCACCGCATTGTAGAGGCCTCCTATGAATCGCCGTTCCAGGCCCACGCCACTCCCGAGCCCATGAACGCCACCGCCTGGGTTCGGCCTGACCGCTGTGAGGTCTGGGCCCCTACCCAACATCAGGACGCGGCACAGGAAATTGCGGCCCGCATATGCGGCCTGCCTTACAGCAAGGTGAGCATACACACCACCTTCACCGGCGGCGGGTTCGGACGCCGCATCTGCGTGGATTACGTGGCCGAGGCGGTGCAGGTGTCCAAGGCCATGGCCGCGCCGGTCAAGATCGTGTGGACCCGGGAAGAGGACATGCGCGGGGACTATTATCGGCCAGCAAACTATCACCTTTTACGGGCGGGGCTGGACCAAAGCGGGCAAATCATCGGCTGGCTGCACCGGCTGGTGGGGCCGGACCATTTCGGACACCAAATGCAGGGCCTTATCCCCTCCATGATGCCTTACGCTGTTCCCCGCTTGTTTCGCAACGCAGGCACCTCCCTGGCTCGCCTGCTGGTCCCCTATGTGGTGCCGGGCAAGAAAATAATGTTAGGCGCCGCACCTCTGGACTACAAAATCGAAAATATGCGCGCCGAGCACATTAACGACGATCCCGGTGTGCCCATCGGATTTTGGCGTTCAGTGGCCCATTCCCACAACGCCTTTGTAAAGGAATGCTTCCTGGACCGGGTGGCCCGTACGGTTGGGCGCGATCCCCTGGAGTACAGGCTGGGCCTGTTGCCTAAAAACTCCCTGCTTCGCCCCACCCTGGAATGCGCGGCCCAAAAAGCGGGCTGGGGCCGCCCAAGCGGAAGCGACTTATTCCAGGGGCTCGCCGCCCACAACTTCCACGAAACCATGCTGGCCTGTGTGGCTGAAGTCTCTCCGGACAAGTCTCAGGGCCTGAAGATAAACCGAATCGTCTGCGCCGTGGACTGCGGCCTGCCTGTAAATCCCCGGACCGTGGAAGACATGGTCATAGGCGCAATCATATTCGGCCTGACCGCAACCGTTAAAAGCTCCATCTCCATCCGCAAGGGCCGGGTGCAGCAAGGCAATTTCGATGATTTCCCCTTAATAGGTATGGACGAGGCCCCACCCATTCAGGTGCATATCATGAAAAGCAGCCGGCCGCCACACGGCCTCGGCGAGGCCGCCGTCCCCATCATCGCACCGGCGCTGGCCAATGCCGTAACCGCGGCCACACAAAAATCCATCCAAAGGCTGCCCCTGAAATTATAAGAACCTGAGTTTTGCGCCGAAATGCAACCGGGAGAGCAATCGCTTGCACGACGAAGATTTGCGAGGACGTCCCTCAGGCCAGGCTGAGCAGGGCCACTGCCAGGATGCCCAAGCCCAGGCCCGAAAGTTGCGGCCTGGTCAGCCTTTCTTTGAAAAATAGGCGCGCACCCAGGGCGCTGCCGCCGACCACTCCGATGCTGAACAAGGGGAAAACCACACTGCCCCCCCAGCCCGGTGTGCTCAAGGCCTTGAGCAGGAAGTAAACGGTAGTGTAATTAAACAGGCCCACAATTACCCCTGCTGCTATATGCCCCAACCGCAAGTGGAGCCTTTTTATGATCATCTGCAGGCAAAAGGCCGCGCAACTGACCACTAATGCGAAAAAGAAAGAAGCGGCCATATATGAATGATAGGCCCGATCATCAGCCAGATAATAATGTTGGGCAATGTTCATCAGGCTTAGTTGCACGCCATGGCTGCCGAACAGGCTAAGGGCCAGGAGCAGGTACTTGTCTTGACGGCATTGCAGAGGTTGGCCGTTTCGGCGAGACAGAAAAACCACGGAAGCAAAGGCCACCAGTATACCGGCCGACTTGGCCAAGTTGAGGGCGTCTCCCAGAAAAACAAGAGAGACCATCACCGGCACCGCCATGGCCAGCCGGCTGAACAGGGCGGCCACCGCCACCCCGATGCGCTGGGAGGCCAAGGCCAGCAGGCTAAAGCCTGCATAATAAAACAGGCCCTGCAACACTGAAAGAAACAGCCAAGGGCTCTCCATGATCTGGAGCGGTAGGGCTTGCGAATGGCTGAGCCAAAAGCCGGCCACGGTGCAGGTCAGATAATTCATAGGCACGGCCACGGCCAGAGGGATCGCCAGCCTGCCCAGCACCTTGAATGACAAGCCCAGGCCCACGGCAAGAATAACGCTTAGGATAATATTATAGATGACAGGCTACCTTTGGTTCCCGCCTCTTCACCGGCACCCCGGCCCGGATAAGTGCGCAGTAATGCTCGGGACAAAAGTTGTGTGGCTTTGGGCCGGGCCCGTGGAGCCCAACTCCCGGCCCATGTGCTGATTATTTAAACTCTTGTATGCCCACCTCGCGGAGGTAGCTGCCAGGGGAACGGTGATTGTAATAACGGAACTTGGCGGCCTCGATAAGCCCTGCCACACCTGAAGGCAGAAACACCAACAGGCACATCAGGGTGCCGCCGTAGATGAGCATGTTGTAGGTTTCCAATAGCTGCAGATACTCATTGGCCAGCACCAGGATGATGGCTCCGTAAATGGGTCCGTTTTTAAAGCCGGGGCCGCCGATCACCACCAGAATCAGCAAGGTGATGGATTCCATGACCGGAAAGGCGTCCGGAGCCACGTAACCAACCATGTGCGCGTAAAGGCTCCCGGCCAGGGCTGCCAATAGGGTGCTGAAGCTGAACACGGCCACCCGCAAGAAGGTAGTGTTCACTCCCATGGCCTGGGCCGCCAGGGCGTTGTCACGCAAGGCCAAGACGGTTTTACCGAAATGGGAATTGACCAGGTTGCGGTAAATGATAAAGAGAATGATCGTGGCCGGTAAAAGCAGATAGTAGAACCGGTATTCGGTATCCAAAAGGAAACCGAAGATATCCACCCCATGGATATTGGCGATACCCGCTGGCCCGCCGGTCACCTCGTCCCAGTTCATGAGAACCATCTCCACGATCTTGTTGAAACCGATGGTGGCCATGGC
>JASFOZ010000229.1:0-6977 GCA_050116255.1 Desulfarculaceae bacterium | reverse complement strand
AGGTCATAAGGACAACAAGGCAGCTATTTTTGCCAAGACCTCGGCCATAACATCATGGGGCGCGTTATCATTTTTGGTGGCTTTACGCGCCCTCCAATCGAGGCTCTTAATCTGGTCTACTAAAACCACACCCTGCACAGCCAGGCCTGCTGGTATTTCCACCTCAAAGGGATAACCCTTGGCTTGATTGGTAATGGGGCAGGCAAGCAACAATCCCGACTTTTTGTTATAGCGAGACGGAGAGAGAACCAAGGCAGGCCTGCGTCCGGCCTGCTCGTGCCCAGCCTGGGGGTCAAAACTAAGCCAAATTAGATCCCCGGCATCGGGAATATACATACGACCTACCAAACCTCACGGCCTTGGGGGGCGCCCCAAGTGAGCTCTTTATGCACATTTTTTGAGTTGATCTTCTTTACCAAAGAACCCAGGTTATATTGAGGGCGGGCAGGAGAAATAACCACCAGGCCATCGGCGTTGGCGGTTATTTCAACGCTGTCTCCCTCACGGATACCGGTTTGCGCGGTAATATGCCTGGGCAGGCGCACAGCCAAGCTGTGACCCCATTTCGACACCAAGGTTGCCATAGCTGCCTCCTGTAGATAATATACATAGTATATCCCTTAGCAGTAATTTTGCAAGGGGAGTCGACCCGGCCGATTTTCATTTCAGACTAAAAAAGCTGTAGCATTTTCAAAGAACATTGTAAGGTTGGCAAAGAGGCTCGGAAAGATTGAGGATATTGCCAAAAGATATAGCTCTATGTTTAATAGCAGTTCCATAAAAAAGCCGGTCATGGCCGTTATTTGTGGCATCATGGCCCTGATGATCAGCGCCCAGGGAGCCTTGGCATTGGGACCTTTTTCGCATCTGCTGTTGGCGCGCAAGGCTGGGCCCGAGCTTTTGGCAGCCGTGGGCCTGGAACCGGACACCTACCCGGAGCTGGAGCCGGTGATGTTCGCCGGGGCCCTGGCGCCGGATGCCGGGTACTATGCCGAGGGATTGTCGCCCTTGGCCGACCTGGCCCACCTGAATCAGCCCTGGGAGTTTGTACAGGCCTTGTTTGAGTTGGCGCGCACGCCCCAGGAAAAGGCCTTTGCCTTGGGATGGCTGAGCCACGCCCTCTTGGACGTGCGCGGCCATGGCGAATTGGTAAATCCAGCGGTTAACGGGGTTTACAACGACACGGTCATGGCGCACAAGCAGTTCGAATGGGGCTTGGATTGCGTGGCCTTGTCTGAGGAGCAGAACGCCTGGCTCTGGGATGTGACTATCGATGTTGAAGCCGGACTGGATCTGTGGAACCGCGCTTTATACCGAGTTTACGGCTCCGGGGCGGGCAATGACTTGCTCCTAAGGGCCATGGAGTCTGAGGCGGCGGATGTGGCCTTGTTGCCCTGGGTGTTTTGGCTGGGGGGGCGGTTTGAGCTCAAGGGCAAAGGAGCGGGTAACAGTGTTGGTTGGGTGCTGGGGCGTACGGCCAGGCCGGCGGTGGTCAAGTTCATGGAATGGAGAAACATGTCCTTGGACGCCCGGGCCGTGCTCACCACGAAAACGCCCACTGAGGAGCAGATAGAGCATTGGGAGCAGATTATCGATTCCTGCCTCCCAGAGATGAATGAACTCTTGGCGACCCGGGACTGGCCCGACCAGACCCTGGACGCTGATCCCGCCTGCGCGGACAGCAGGTGTGTGGCAGCCAGAAAGGCCCTGATCTGGCTTAAAGGCCTTGATTAGCGGGAGATATTGTCGGCGCTTCCCGAAAGTGGCATGTGCCCATAATTGGCTGGTATAATTGACTAACTTGGTGGCGCTGTCCAGGAGATGACACCTATGGCCCTAAAAAAGGTCCTATGCAGCTTGGGGGTGGGCCTGTTCCTATTTGGTTCAGGACAGGCGGCCGCCCTGACTGTGGACCAGGTTATAGCCCTGCGCCGGGCCGGAATAAGTAATGAGACCATACAGGTTATGATCGAAACCGAGATAAAGGTCCAGGCTCAGGGAGGCCGCAGCGGCAGGTACGTGATCAAGCAGGCCGACGGCAGCGAGGTCATCGTGTACCGGGCCAGCACCCCCCGGGGCGTGGTTGAGTACCCGGTGCCCTTGGGGCCGGAATCAGAGGGAGTGGGGCAACGCCTGAGCGCAGCCTTGGATAACAAGCCCGTCTCCGCAGGGCCGGCCCCTGCCGCCAGCGCCGCCAAGACCAGCAGCAAAAAAACGGGCAGATACACCCTGCATCTGGCCAGCTTTCAGAACCAGACCTACGCCCGGGAACAGCTGCAGGCCCTTAAGGCCAAGGGAGTCGAGGCCCGGCTGCAAGGCGTGGACATCCCGGGAAGAGGCCATTGGCACCGCCTGCTGGTGGGAAAATTCAGCAGCAGAGCCCAGGCCAGAGCCGAGGGTGACAAGCTGCGCAATCAGGGAAGTATTACCTCTTTCAGGGTGATGCCTAATTAAATGGCCGGTCAACAGAGCCCCTTGAGGCCTGATACGGGAAAACCGGGGGCCTTTTCTGTCAGCGGAATATGAATCCCAATCCCAGATATCAATGGCCGCGTCCATTAGAGGCAGCGCCCAATGAGAGGTGCTTGTGGAACCTTTAGAGCTTTTCACCCGGCGCCAGGTGCTCAGCGTGAGCGAACTGGTTAGCCAGCTTAAGAAACACACGGAACAAAAGTTCGACATGGTTTGGGTGGAGGGGGAGATCTCGGGCCTGCGCCGTCCCGGCAGCGGGCATTACTACTTTGCCCTCAAGGACAGCGCCTCCATGCTCAAGGCGGTCCTGTTCCGTCATCAGGCGGCCCTGGTGCGGTTCGCCTTGGAAGACGGGCAACAGGTGCTGTGTCAGGGCCGCGTTTCCGTCTATGCCCCCAGGGGGGAGGTCCAACTGGTGGTGGACACCCTGGAGCCCCGGGGGGCCGGCGCCTTGGCCCTGGCATTCGAACAAATCAAAAACAAGCTTTTGGCGGAAGGCCTCTTTGACCAGGACGCCAAGCAGCCCCTGCCTGCATTGCCCCAGCGGGTGGCGGTGGTCACCTCGCCCAGCGGGGCCGCCCTGCGCGATTTCCTGCATGTCTTGCACCGGAACTGGCCCCACATACAGGTGGCGGTTTATCCGGTGGCGGTCCAGGGAAGCGAGGCCCCGGGCCAGATGATCGCAGCCCTGGAGGACCTGGCCCGGTGGGGCTGGCCCCAGGCCATAGTGCTCACCCGGGGGGGCGGCTCGCCCGAAGACCTTTGGGCCTATAACGACGAATCCCTGGCCCGGGCCCTGGCCGCCTGCCCCATACCTTTGGTCTCAGCCGTGGGCCATGAGGTGGATGTAAGCATCAGCGACCTGGTGGCAGACCTGCGCGCACCCACCCCCACCGCTGCGGCCGAGATATTGTCCCAGGCCTTTTTGGAGGCGAGCCGGCGGCTGGACTCCCTATCCCTGGGCCTGGGCCGGTCCGGACAGAGAATGGTCAAGGAGCGGAGGACCCGGCTCTCGGGCCTGCGCCGGGCTTTGGCCGACCCCAGCCGCCGCCTGGCGGACAAGCGTCTGCGGTTGGATGACCTGATTATGAGGGCCGGGCATGCCCTGCGCGCCGCCAGCGCCGCTGGGGCGGGGCGCCTCTGGCGCCTGGAGGGACGTATTCAGGCAGCCCATCCCGGCCGGCGGCTGACCCGCTTGCGTTCCCGTCAGGACCAGCTTGAGGTGAGGCTGCGGACTGGAGGCCTAAGACAGATTACCGTGTGGCGCAACCGCTGGGAAAAGGCTGCTGCCAGGCTCCGCGCCCTGGGACCAATGTCAATCCTGGGCCGGGGCTACGCCCTGGTGACGGACGAGCAGGGGCGCATACTGCGCCGATCATCCCAGACAGAGGTGGGGCAAAGGATCAAAGCCCGCCTGGCCAAGGGTGTGTTGGGAGCCAGGGTGGAAGAGGTGGAGCCATGAAATATTGGCTCTTGATCCCCATGGCGGTGTTGTTTTGGGCCAATACGGCCTTGGGCGCGGGCCTGGCGGTGGAGCCCAAGGTTATTCCCCAGGGGCAGCCGGCCCTGGTGCGGATCGGGCCTTTGCAGGGAGTGAAGGACCTGAGGCTGCGTTTCATGGGCCGGGTTTTGGGATTGTGGCCGGGACCTAAAAATGTCTGGCATGGGGCCATAGCCCCGGACCTGGCGGCGGATTTGGGGGGCGATGAGGTCCAGGTGCTCTCAGGGGACAAAAAGCTCGCCACCGCCAGAGTGCGGGTGACCGCCAAGGACTATGGAGTGCGGCGCATCACAGTAGATCCCAAGTTCATGCGCCTCACCCCAGAGCAGCTGGCCCGCCACCAGGAGGAGATGGCCCGGCAACGCCGGGTCTACAAGAGCACTACCCCCCAGCGCTTCTGGCGAGGGGGGTTTGTGCGGCCGGTGCCGGGCAAGGTGGTGGGGCCTTTTGGACGGCGCAGTGTGATCAACGGCCAACCCCGCCGCCACCATGGCGGAGTGGACCTTCGCGCCGCCACCGGGCAGGCGATACACGCCGCCGCCCGGGGGCGGGTGGCCCTGGTGGACGATACCTTTTTCGGGGGTATAGTGGTGTTGTTGGACCATGGCTGGGGCCTGATAAGCGGTTACCGGCATCTTTCCCAGGTCTTGGTGCGGCCGGGACAGGAGGTGGCCCGGGGGGATATCATCGCCAAGGCGGGCTCCAGCGGAAGGGTGACCGGGCCCCATCTGCACTTTGATGTGGCTTTGGGGGGCTCCAGGGTGGATCCCCTGGCCTGGATAAAGGCCAGCCGCAAGTTGGCCCGCAGCTCGGGAGAGGATTGATGGCAAAGGCGAAAAAAACCGATGAGTTCGAGAAAAATCTGGAGCGCCTGGAAAAGATTGTGGACCAGCTGGAGTCTGAGGAACTGCCCTTGGAGCAGTCCCTCAAGCTCTTTGAAGAGGGAGTGAAGCTGGCCGAGGAGTGCGGACGCCGCCTGGACGAAGTGGAAAAAAAGGTAAGCTTGTTGATGAAGGACAAAAAGACCGGCGCCCTGGTGGAGACCCCGCTGGAGCCGGAAGAGCCCGAGGAGTCGGAGGATTAGGGTGGAGCTCCAGGTCTACCTCAAAGATCGCCGGGCTATGGTGGATGAGGCCTTGCAAGGCTTTTTGCCCTCTGATGAGACCGGCAGCCGCATATCCGAGGCCATGCGCTACAGCCTATTTGCCGGCGGCAAGCGGTTGCGGCCCATTCTCTGCCTAGCCGGGGCGGATGCCGTGGGCGGCGATTTTGGCCAGGCCATGTTCTGCGCCTGCGCCCTGGAGATGATCCATACCTACTCTCTTATCCACGACGACCTGCCGGCCATGGATGACGATGATCTGCGCCGGGGCGTGCCCACTAATCACAAGGTCTACGGCCAGGGCATGGCGGTGTTGGCGGGCGACGGCCTGCTTACTCAGGCCATGGTCCTGCTTAGCGATCATAATCAGATCCAGGGTCTGGATCCAGGGCGGGTGCTGGATGCGGCGCAGGTGGTGATGAAGGCCGCAGGCTACCAGGGAATGGTCGGCGGGCAGGCCGCGGATTTGGAGGCCGAGGCCCAGGAGCCGGACCTGGCCTTGGTCCAGTTCATCCATAGCCAGAAGACCGGCGCCCTGATTACGGCTTCGGTGCAATCCGGGGCCATATTGGGCGGGGGCAGCCAAGACCAGATAGAAACCTTGGTCAAGTACGGCCGCCGCATCGGCCTGGCCTTTCAAATCGCGGACGATCTTTTGGACCTCATGGGAGACGCCGGACGCCTGGGTAAAAACCCCGGCGCCGATGAAAAAAAGGGCAAGATGACCTATCCGGCGGTGGTGGGGCCCCGGGCGGCCCGGGAAAAAGGATGGCATTTGGCGGAAGAGGCGGCAGAGATGGCCCGCAGCCTGGGGTCTGGGGCCGAACCTCTGGCGCTTTTGGCCACCTATATAATAGAGCGGACTCATTAAATGAAAGATGAACCGGTACAAGGCTCCCTTTTGGACAAGATAAATTCACCGGAGGATGTGAAGGCCCTGGATCTGGAGTCCTTGAACTTTTTGGCCGCAGAGATACGGCAGCGCATCATCTCCCAGGTGGACCGGGGCGGTGGACACCTTGCTCCCAGCCTGGGGGTGGTGGAGCTGACCCTGGCCCTGCACCGGGTGTTCACCACGCCCCGGGACAAGATCATCTGGGATGTGGGGCACCAAACCTATGCCCACAAGCTTATCACCGGGCGCAGGGATAAGTTTCACACCATCCGTCAGTTCGGCGGCATCTCCGGGTTCCCCAGGCGCGCGGAGAGCCCCCATGACGCCTTTGACACCGGCCATTCCTCCACCAGCATCTCCGCCGCCCTGGGCATGGCGGTGGCGCGCCGCCTCAAGCAGGAAGAGGGCAAGGTCATCGCCGTGATAGGCGACGGCTCCTTGACCGCGGGCCTGGCCTACGAAGGCCTGAACCAGACCGGGGGACTGGATGAAAACCTGATCGTGGTCTTTAATGACAACGGCATGTCCATCGCCCCCAATGTCGGCGCTCTGAGCAAGTTTGTATCCCGGGCCCTCTCCGGAAAGGCCTATCAGAGCTTCCGCATGGAGATGGAACGCATCTTGGGGTCCATGTCCGGCATTGGCAAGGATCTCTTGGATCTGGCCCGGCGCTCGGAAGAGTCGTTCAAGGCCTTTTCCACTCCGGGCATGCTATTTGAGGCATTTAAGTTCAACTACATCGGACCGGTGGATGGACACCGTCTGGACTGGCTGGTGGACACCTTTAAAAACGTGGCCCGCTTAAAAGGGCCGGTATTGGTGCACGTTCTCACCAAAAAGGGCAAGGGCTACCGTCCGGCCGAAGAAAACCCGGCCCATTTCCATGGTGTGGGCGCCCTTAGGCCCAAGCTGAAACCAGAGCCGGAGCCTGACACCTATACCCGCGTCTTTGGGCGCACCATGGAGCAGATGGCCGAAAAAGACGAGCGCGTCTTCGCCATCACCGC
>JASFOZ010000228.1:0-6977 GCA_050116255.1 Desulfarculaceae bacterium | reverse complement strand
GGCACCCTCAGGACCCTGGGGGCGGTGGTATTGGCTGACTTCGCCAACCCCAACGCCCTGGAGCGTCACGGTGACAACCTCTGGCGCCAGACCCTGAACTCCGGCGAACCGGTTGTCAACTATCCGGGCCAAGGCGGTCTGGGCAAGGTGGAGTCCGGAGCCCTGGAACAGTCCAATGTGGATTTGGCCGAGCAGTTCGTGAAGATGATCCTCTTCCAGAGGGGCTTCCAGGCCAACAGTAAAACCATCAGCACCACTGATCAAATGCTGGCCGAACTCATCAATCTAAAGCGCTAAATACGTAGGTTTTCTCGGTCACCCCAGCCCCGGTAGGGGCTGGGGTGTCAATTCATTGACGAAAACACTTCTTTGACGGTGTCCCCCGCCTGTGCCCGGCCCAGGGCGCTATTGTCTAACACATCGAATTTATGTAATAATTAATCTGTCGTTCGGGCGAGGCCAGGTGGCATGAACCTTGCCTTTGCCTCCTACGGAACAATTCCCGGCCCAAGGAGGGTCCATGGATCTAGCTACAGTTATAGGAATTGTAAGCGCGTTTGCCCTGGTGCTGATCGCCATGACCTTGGGCGGCGGCATCGCAATGTTCATTGATATCCCCAGCATTCTGATCGTGGTGGGAGGTACCATAGGGGTTACTTTGGTCAACTATCCCTTGCGCGACCTGCTCAAGGTCTTCGGTATTTTAAGACACGTCTTCTTTTACAAGCTGGTGCCGGTTCCCCAACTCATCAACCAGTTTGTGGAGTTTGCCTCCAAGGCGCGCCGCGAGGGCATTCTGGCCTTGGAGGCCTCTTTGAAAGAAGTGAACGACCCCTATCTTGCCAAGGGCCTGCAACTGACCATAGACGGCCTGGAACCGGGCAGCATCAAAGAAATCATGGAGACCGAGATTGACTACGTGGCCGAACGGCACCGGCTGGGGGCGGAGATATTTTTGACCATGGGAACTTTCTCGCCGGCCTTGGGCATGATCGGCACCCTGATCGGACTGGTGCAAATGCTGTCCAGCCTGGATGATCCCTCCACCATCGGCCCCGCTATGGCCGTGGCCATCATCACCACTTTTTACGGGGCGGTGATGGCCAATATGCTTTTTTTGCCCATAAGCGGAAAGCTGAAAAACCGCTCCTCCGAGGAAGTAATGATCAAGGAGTTGGTATTAAACGGAATCCTGGCCATCGCCCGGGGCGACAACCCCAGGGTGATCGAACAAAAACTGCACAGCTTCTTACCACCGGCCCTGAGGCAGTCGGTCTTTAAATAGGGGAGACAGAGCCTGATGGCCCGCCGCGAAAAAGAAGAACCAAGCTCGCCAGGGGTGGTGGTCCTTTTCACCTCCCTGATGATCTTGTTGTTGGCCTTTTTCATCCTGCTTAACTCCATAAGCACGGTGGAGGAGGCCAAGGTGGAGGCGGCCCTCAAATCGCTCACCAGCACTTTCAGCATCAGCATGGGCACCTCTGGGCCCATCTCCACGGGGCCGGGAGTGGGAGCCGGCCAAATCCCCATGCCCATGAATACGGTGGACCAAGATTATCAATCCCTGCGGGGGTTGGCGAAGAAATCAGGATTATCCGGCGAGGTGCAGTTCACCCGTTCCGGCAGCCGGCGCACGGTGGTGCTGCCGGACCATCTTTTGTTCGAGACCGGCTCCTACCAGCTCAAGCCTGCGGCCCAGAATTTTTTAAAAGAGATGGCCGGGGTGATCGCCCAGAACCAATACCCCATCAGCCTGAACGGACACACCGACAACGCCCCTCCTCCGGCTGGTGAGGATAACTGGGGCCTAAGCGGACGGCGGGCTCTGGCGGTGGCAAGGTACCTGGCCGGCCATGGAGTGAACGCCTCCCGCCTGGCGGCCTATGGCCTGGCCCAATACGATCCCCGGGTTCCGGAGACCAGCCCCCAACACCGCCGCCTCAACAACCGGGTGGAGATTGTTTTCGATGCCAGGGACGCCAGCCATTATCTGGTTCCTGAATACAAAAGGAAGCAGATTCTGGATTTCCGGGGCTTTGTTTTCGACCTTCTGGGCGAAGACAAGGTCGAACAGGGCAAGGAGTAGGCATGGCCCGGTCAAAGAAACAAGAAGCCGCCTTCAATCCCTTGGGCTGGATGCTGACTTTCAGCGACCTGATCACCCTGCTGCTTACCTTTTTTGTGATGTTGTTGTCCATGAAAGCGCCGGAGGTGCAAAAGCTCAAGGCCGCCTTTGGCATTTTTAGTGAAGGAGGGGCCGGTTCCTTTGACATGGTGGATCAGAATAAGTTGGTGCAGATGCAGCAGCTGCTTAAGAGCCTGGACAAGTCGGCTCCCGGCGAGTCCTCCCAGCAACTGGCCATCCGCCTGAATCTGCCTGGATCCCAGGACCCGGGCCTGGCGGCCAGCAACCTGGCCCAGGCCACCATCAAACGGGAGGCCCGGGGAGTGGTCATCACCCTGGCCAATGATCTGCTTTTTGCGCCGGGCCGGGCCGAGCTATCCGAGAACGCCGGCGCCGCCATCCACCAGGTGGCCGATGTGCTACGCTTTGGGGAGCAACCCATCGTGGTGGAGGGCCACACCGATGACGTGCCCATATTGGCGGGGGCCTCATTCAAGGACAACTGGGAGCTTTCTTTGGCCCGGGCCCAATCGGTGGTCAAATACTTGGTAGCAAATGAGAACATCCCGGCCCGCCGGTTGAGGGTGGCGGCCCTGAGTTCCACCAGGCCCCTGGTGCCCAACATCGATGATAAAAGCCGGGCCCAAAACCGGCGCACCGAAATAGTGCTGATGATAAACCAGCCCTAGGATTAAGGAGATGATAGTCCATGGCTGAAGAAGAGTTGACTCAAGAAGGCGGTAAAGAGGGCCAGGAAGAGAAAGAGCCCAAGAAAAAGGGCGGCATGATGAAGATCATCATCATCCTGGTGGCAGTGGTGGTTTTGGCTGCTGGGGGATTCTTCGGTTGGAAGCTCTTTATGGCCGACTCTGAAGAGCCTGCGGCTGAGACCGCCCAAACCGGGGAAAAACAAGCGGCCCAGGGCGAGAAAGGGGCGGCAAAAGAGGAAGGCGCTGAAAAGGAAAAGGGTGAGGGAAAAGCCCCGGCCAAGCCGGGTACCGTACTCAACCTGGAACCCTTTATCGTCAACCTGGCCGATCCCAGCGGTAAGCGCTATCTGAAGCTGACCCTGACCGTGGACGCCAAAGACGAAAAGCTGAAAAAAGAGATAGAAGCCCGTATGCCCATGATCCGCGACTCTTTGCTGCTGCTGCTGACCAGCAAGAGCTACGCCGACATAAACTCGGTGGCCGGCAAGCTGCGCCTTAGAAATGAGGTACTCAAAGCCATCAACCGCTCCTTGGGCGGCGTGGGCGCGGTGCATGCCGTCTATTTTACGGAGTTCGTGGTTCAGTAAAGGTAAATGCCATGAGCAAGATACTTAGCCAGGACGAGGTAGATGCCCTATTAAAGGGTATGAGCGGGGGCGAAATCGAGGTCGAAACCGACACCGGTCCCGGCGCCGACGGGGTCATCGTCTATGACCTCACCAACCAGGACCGGATTATCCGGGGCCGTATGCCAACCCTGGAGATCATCAACGACCGCTTCGCCCGCTTGTTCAGGACCACGCTGTCCTCGGCGGTGCGCAAGATCGTGGATATGACCACCACCAGTGTGGACATGGTCAAATTCGGCGAGTTCATGCGCTCCCTGCCGGTGCCCACCAGCCTGCACATCTTCAAGATGGACCCCCTGCGGGGGCATGCCATCTTCGTGCTGGAATCCAAGCTGGTCTTCAACTTGGTGGAGACCTTCTTCGGGGGCGCCGGCACCACCGATGTCAAGGTGGAGGGACGCGATTTCACCGCCATCGAGCAGCAGCTCACTGGCAAGGTGGTGCGCATGGCTCTCAAAGACATGGAGCAGGCCTGGAAGCCGGTGCACGATGTGACCATGGTCTACCAGCGCACCGAGATCAACCCCCAGTTCGCCTCCATCGTGCCCCCTTCGGATGTGGTCATCGTGATCAAGTTCGAGATGGAGATGGAGCACGCCGCCGGCACCATAACCGTTTGCGTTCCCTATTCCACCATAGAGCCCATCCGTTCCAAGCTCTATGCCGGCTTCCAAAGCGACCAGCTGGAGGTCGATCACGAATGGATGCGCCGCTTCCGGGAGCAGCTCAAAGAGGCCACGGTGCAGATGAGCGTGGAACTGGGGCGCACCCAGATGGATTCCGGCCAGCTTTTAAAACTCAAGACCGGCGACGTCATAAAGCTGGATAAGGACGTAGACGACCTGCTGGTGGCCATGGTGGAGGGCGTGCCCAAGTTCAAGGGGCGCCCGGGGACCTATCGCGGGGCCAAGGCCTTTAAGGTGGAAGGAAGCTTCTAATTGGGCGCGCCCGCCCTTGGGTAAAAGGGCCGCCGCCTATTGGAGAGAGGATAACGTCATGGCAGAAGAATGGGACGAGCAAGTGCCCGCCGAAGAAGGGGGCGAAGCATCTCTGGAGGAGTTCGGAGAACCCAGCGGGGAGTCCGAGGCCCCGGCCCAGAACATCGATTTCATTCTGGACATTCCCCTGGAGGTCACGGTGGAGCTGGGGCGAACCTCCATGCTCATCAACGACCTTTTGCAGTTGGGGCAAGGTTCGGTGATCGAGCTTAACAAGCTGGCTGGAGAACCCCTGGAGATACTGGTCAACCGCAAGCTTATCGCCCGCGGCGAGGTGGTGGTGGTCAATGAGAAATTCGGCGTGCGCCTGACCGACATCGTTTCGCCCATCGAGCGGGTCAAGTCGCTGGGTTGATGGGCATGAAGGATCTGCTGCAAAAAGCATTGACCGGCCTGGCCTTCGGCCTGGGCCCGGTCTTGGGGCCCGGCCTGGCCTGGGCCGCCGACGCTGATACCAGCCCCCTTCCGGCCGGAGATTTGTCCGGCGCTATGGCCAAGGTGATCTTCGGCCTGGCCCTGGTGCTTTTGGTGATGGCCGCCCTCTATTGGCTGGTTAAGCGTTTTGCACCTAAGACGGCCGCAGCCGGCCAGGGGCGTATGCGCCTGCTGGGGAGGCTGGGTTTGGGGCCGCGCAAATTCGTGGCCCTGGTGGAAGTGGGCGAAAAGGTGCTGGTGCTGGGGGTGGGCGGAGACAACGTCCGCCTTTTAACCACCCTGGACGATCCCGGACAGGTGGCCGGGCTCAAGACTCCCCAGGGCGCCGGTTTTGTCAAGGCTCTTAAAAAAGCGGCGGGCCTGGGAGAGGACGAATCATGAAACGCTGGGTCATTATCCTGATGGCACTGGCCATAGCCTTGGCCATGGCCCAGGCGGCCTGGGCCCAGGAAGGCGTACTCAGGCTGCCCACGCTTTCCTTGGGCGTGGAAGAGGCGACCTCGCCGGAACAGGTTAACACCGCCCTGCAGGTTGTCTTTTTGCTGACCATACTGACTCTGGCTCCGGCCATATTGGTCATGACCACCAGCTTCACCCGGCTGGCAGTGGTCTTCGGCCTTTTGCGCAACGCCCTGGGAACCCAGCAGATGCCGCCGGCCCAGATCGTCGTGGGCCTAAGCCTGTTTCTGACCTTTTTCATCATGGCCCCGGTGTTCAACCAGGTTCACGACGAGGCCCTGGCACCCTACATGGACGGTAAGCTCAACCAGGAGCAGTTCTTTGAAAAGGCCACTTCACCCATGCGCGAGTTCATGCTCAAGCAGACCCGTAAAAAGGACCTGGGTCTTTTCATGCGTATCGCCGGAGATAAGAAGCCGCAGAACGCCGAAGATGTGCCCTTGACCAGCCTGGTGCCTGCATTTGTGATCAGCGAGCTGAAAACCGCCTTTACCATCGGATTTTTGCTATACGTGCCTTTTTTGGTCATCGACATGGTGGTGGCCTCGGTGCTGCTGTCCATGGGCATGATGATGCTGCCCCCGGTTATGGTCTCTCTGCCCTTTAAACTGATGCTTTTTGTGCTGGTGGACGGCTGGCACCTGATCGTGGGCTCCATGGTCCAGAGCTTTTTCTAGCCGCCCCGGGAAAAAGGACGATTAGTTATGACACCTGATTTCATTGTCGGCTTCTCGCGCCAGGCCATTGAAACCACCCTGATGCTGGCCCTGCCCATGCTGGGGCTGGGCATGATCGTGGGCCTGACCGTAAGCATTTTCCAATCCGTGACCCAGATCCAGGAGATGACCCTCACCTTTGTGCCCAAGATCCTGGCAGTGATGATGGGCATGCTCATCTTCGGTCCCTGGATGCTCAGCAAGCTCATGTTTTTTACAGAGGAAGTCTTTAAAAACTTCCCCTCCTACATCAAGTAGGGGCGGCAAGGCCAAAGGCCATGTCTCGACAGGCTTTAAAGGAATGTTAATCAGTGATCTTCAGCGATCTAAGTTATGTGCAATGGGCGGGCTTTCTGCTGATATTTGTGCGTGCGGCGGCGCTGATGAGCACCTTGCCCTTTTTCAGCTCGCCCAACATTCCGGTACTGGTCAAGGCGGGGCTTTCTTTGGCCCTGGCCATGTGGCTGAGCCCGGTGACGCCCCTGGACCCCGAACGCCTGCCCGGGCATGTGCTCGGTTTCGGCCTTTTGTGCGTGGGCGAGATCATGATCGGGGCCATCATGGGCTTGGCGGTGCGCCTGATTCTGACCTCGGTGCAGGTGATGGGCCAGCTGGTCGGGTTTCAGATGGGTTTTGCGGTGGCCAACGTTTTGGACCCTGTGAACGGGGGCCAGGTCTCGGTCCTGGCGCAGTTCAGTTTTCTCATGGCCACCCTGCTACTTTTCGTTGTGGGTGGGCATCATTACTTCCTCAAGGCCTTGGCCGACAGCTTCGTTATGGTGCCTCCGGGCGAATTCAGTATGAGCCAGAGTCTGTTCAAGCAGATGATGAAACTGGCTGCGGATATGTTCTCTTTGGCGGTGCGCCTGGGCGCGCCGGTGATAGGGGCGCTTTTGTTCACCCAG
>JASFOZ010000227.1:0-6982 GCA_050116255.1 Desulfarculaceae bacterium | reverse complement strand
TCAAGGATGGCTTTCAGGCGGTGCTCCAGTGCCGGGGACTGGAGGAGCTATATGTAGAGGACCAGGAAATCAAGGGCCTTCTGCAAGAGCTGGAGCAAAAGGCCGCCATAAGGATCGTTATTCTGCCGCCCTCCAACCAGACCGGCGAGATGCTGGTGACCAGCACCAGGTCTTTTTTAGACAGGCTCAAGCAAGAGATCGATGACCCCAAGCGGCTGATCCAGGCTGTACCTGACCATGAATCCCTGAGCTGGCGCGACACCGGCCAGAACCTTAATGACTATATCAAGGCGGTGGGGCAAAGATATGCCAGGCAGGGCGTCAGGTTGGACTACGCCCTGGCCATCAGGATCACCAAGGTCAAGGTCCAAGAAGAGGGGCAGGAACGCCACCGGAAAACCATGGCCGTGAGGGATGCTAATTGGAGCTGCAAGTATGACCTTAAAAAGAAGTACGGCAAAAAAGCGGTTGACTATCATTATCAATATGTCCTGGTGGAGGAGTCCATAGCGGTCAAGGCCAGCACCGAGGTCTTGGTGGTCAGGCTGGGCGAGGATCTGCGCAAGGTCAGCCAGGAGGGAATCAACGCCGAGACCAACGACATCGCCCAATGGGCGGAGAATATCAAGCTCTGCCTGCCTAAAAGCAAGATAGTCAGCGATATCATCCCCGACGACTTACGGAAGTTGCGCGACGGCAGGAGGCGCCTTAGGAGCGCCCAGGTTCTAACCAAGGAACTCGAGGATCAACTGATCGGAGAGATCAGCTACCGGGTGCAGCAGGCCTTTCCTCAGCGGGAGGTGTTGCAGCCCAAGTGGAGCCCCTGAATCTCGGCCTGGGCAAAAATCAGGCCTGTGGCTGGGCAGGGGCGCCGGTCTTATCTCCCCAGACCTTGAGGAGATAATCCTTGTGCTTTTCGAACAACAGCGCCTGCTCCTCCACCAGGGACTCGGCCTCCTGGGAGCTCATCTCCCAGCTTTGGCGCACAAAGGAACCCACCCGGGCGTAATAAAGGGGAGTGACCACATCCAGGAGCTGCATGCGGTTTTGGGTCCAGGCATGATAGGTCGCGGCCAGTTCATACAAAATCTGCACCCACACCTTGGTGGGCAGGTGAAAGCGCTTCACCCCCAGGCGCGCGGCCCTCTGTATCTCGGCGAAGCAGTCCTCGCAAAAGATCTCCTTCCATAAAGGGCTGAACTGCTTGTAGCCCACCTTGAACTGGCGGATGATGGCGTCCAGGCTGACCTTGACCTCTTCGGGCTCGGCCTTCATTTTGTACTCAAAGGTGGGCACGGTGACGCTGCCCTTGACGTTTTTCCAGAAGGCCTCGTTCTGCTCCATCAGGTGGAACAGGGTCCAGATGACCTGGCGGAACATGGGGGCCAGATGCGTGGCCGGGTCTTTGGCGTCGTGGATCTTCACCCCCAGGTTGGATTGGCAGATCTTAAAGCCGCCGGTGATGGCGGTGGTGGTCATCCAGATATCTATGCCGTAACGGGCGACCTCGGTCTGCCACACCTCCTGCTCGGTGTAGAATTTGGCCAGGCTGCGGGACACGGCGAAGTCGCCGCCGATGGGCTGCCTGATTCTCTGGCCGTACAGGGCCCGGGTCAGGTTGTAGACGATGTTGTTGGTTATGGTGCCGTCGTATTTATGGCGAAGGTACACTGGGGCCACGAAGTCAAAGCCCTCTTTCATCACCGGCTCCAGCAGGTAGCGCACCCAATCCGAGGTTATGCTGCGCAGGTCTGAGTCCACCATGGCCAGGGCCGAGACCTTGAGCCTTTCCGCGGCCTCGAAGATGGAGCGCAGGGCGCTGCCCTTGCCCGCAGGCCCCCGGTAGATGGAAACGATCTTCTCCTGCCAGGGCTTGATCTCGAAATCCCGGGCCGCCTCCCGGGTGTCGTCCGTGGACCCGCCGTCAGCCACCAGGATCACGCAGCGTTTATCCTTGTAATGCTTGTGCAGGCCGTGGGTGAGCATCTGCACCACATGGGCGATGGTGGTCTCGTTGTTAAAGCAAGGTATGCCCACCAGGATGTCGGCGGACTCGATCTCTTCCAGCCGCTTTTGGGTGTAACCCCGCAGCGCGGACTTGAAAACCATGGCTATTCTCCCGCGTCAATATTGCCGTCCGGCCTTGATGCATGCATGTATTTATTTTTAATCATACTGCGGCGGGTGCGAATTTTCATCGCTTATGGAGGCAAGGAGGGTTTTGGGGGCTGAAAGAGTGTTTTGCCCTGTGGAGACGGGCTTTGGTCTAGCGAGTCCTGTGATGTGGCTGTTGTCGGATGCATTATGTGGTTTGGGAATCGTGGGTTTGAAAAGGGATTGGAGACCCTGCTTTTTACCCTAAAGTTAGCACAAACACAAATTTGTGATACATAACTCTACGTACAAACAAGCCTTACAAACGACCTGGGACCAGAGTGCATGCCTTTATTAATCAACATCAAGGGAAGAGCCACTCAAGAATAGCAAATATAAGAGCAAGTAATGTAATAATGCTTCCTAATAATTTAAAGAACCATTTATTGTTATTGTAAAGATGTTGTAATCGTTTACGAAAAGGTTTCCAAAGTTTGATTTCTGAGTCAATTCTTCTAGCTACGAACTCGTCCATTTTTGTTATATAAACATCAATATCTCTCAACTCGACTCTATTAGGGTAGCCCTTGCCTCGCAAACGACGGTCAACATTAGCCATTTTTTGATAAACATTTAAAAAGCCAAGACTTAAAAGTTCTTGCACATTTTTCAATACGGGTTTCAATTTCGTATTTTGAGCTGTGCATCTCTTCACTGCATCCTCTATTGTTACAGACGAAATGTGTTTCAGGAATGGTTCAATACAATCATCACTCCAAAATATTAGTTCAGGTGATCCAGAAAACTCGCCGCCGCTGATAGTGATTTGGCTTCCATCAAATTTCTTTACCTTAAGGCCATAAGAAGTTGTCATGAAAGCCCAAGGCGTTACTTGTTCTTTGATGACCTTTTGGAACTCATCTTTAAGGTTATTTTGGAATATCGGATAAAACACCGAACGTTTGCCTTCCAGTTCCCATCTCATATCCATATCGTTTCTTACGCTCAACAATAACTATTTGGTTTCTCAAAAAACGGTTTTTGCCTTGAAAAAATCGCCTGCTGCCACAGGGAGGCAGCGAACGGACCGGATATCCAGTAAGCGCTATTTGCCTGTATTGATTTTCGCGGCTGAATTGTCTGGAAATCTGCCATCATTCCCCCCAGAACAATGAAATTCCCTTGAGTTTGAGTAGATTAACCCATTTTCAGGGCGCCGGTCAATGGCGGGTTCCGCCCCTGGACAGGGGCGGGTGAAGCTCAATAAGTCAGCACCTGCCAGCCGGATTTAAGCATCTCAGTAAGGGGCTGGCCCATGTAGATCACCTTGCAGCCCAGGCGCTCCAACTTTGGCGTGGCTTCGAACATATCCGCGCAGGCCTTGCAGGCCAAAAGCTCCACCCCGTCCTGGGCCAGGGAAGCGAATTTGTCCTGTAGCTCCTGGTCCTCACAGAGCAGCCGGGCCGAAGGTCCCCACACCACCAGGCGCACCTCATCCCACCAGCCCTTGAGTTTTCCGTTGCGCGTATACATGAATACGTTACTTAAGGCCACCTCGCGGTCGCCGGAACTCCATATCACCGCCAGCCTGGCAGGGGCTTTCTGTTCTTGCGGGGGCATAACGTTTCCTTGGCTTGATTTTAATGGCAGCCGCAGGCCGGAGCCAGCTGGCCCGGGTTGAGGCCTATTAGTCCGAGAGGATGTCCTCTACCCAGCTTAGGGTGGCGCTGACCGTGGGGAAGCCCAGGGTGCTGGTGAGCAGGACCACGGCCTGGCGCACCTCCTCCGGCGTGGCCCCGGCGTTCAGGGCCCGGCGGGTGTGGCTGTGCACCGAGCCTTCCAGACGGGCGGCGGCAGCACCGGCCAACTGGATCAGGTGGGCGGTCTTGTCATCCAAGGGCCCGGCATGGGTGACCTGGCCCAGGCGGTTGACCACGTCCATGAGTTCGGGAAACTGCTCTTTGAGCTTGCGGTATTGTTTGGGAAGCTTGTCCTGGCTCATGAATACACTCCTTACGCCCTGAGGCGATGGCGGCAAAATAGCCTACTGATTAATTATAGCATCCAGCTCCGGCCGGGCAGGCAACTACAGTTTGACTGCTTCCGCACTCCATGGCATACAAGGGCCTGCGAACCCTAAGCCAGGGAAGGCGGCCAGCCTATGAACCTTGACCAAGCAGGCTTGATCCTGGAAGGCGGAGGACTGAGGGGGATATATACCTCGGGCGTGCTGCGCTATTTCATGGAAAGGCAGATGTATTTTCCTTATGTGATCGGGGTCTCCATCGGCGCCTGCAACGGGGCCAACTACGTCTCCCGCCAGCCGGAGCGTAACCGCATCGTAAACACCCGCTTTGTCAACGACCGCCGCTATCTTAGCTATCTGCGCCTCTTGACCAAGGGCGAGCTTTTCGGCATGGAGTTCATTTTCGATGTGATCCCCAATTCCCTGGTTCCTTTTGACCTCGACACCTACTTATCCAGCGGGCAGATCTTCATCACCACGGTGACGGACTGTGCAACCGGCCAGGCCCTGTATTTCGAGAAAAACGATATGGGGCGGGATGGCTACCGGATTCTGCAGGCCTCTTGCAGCCTGCCCTTTATAGCTCATCCGGTTGAATACCAGGGCAAGGTCCTCATGGACGGAGGAATCGCCGATCCGGTTCCCATCCGCAAAAGCATCTCCGACGGCAACCTGAGACACGTACTCATACTGACCCAGCCCCGGGGCTATCGCAAAAGCCCCAATTTTTGGGCCAGGCTGGCCCGGCGGCGCTATCCCCACTTACCCGGGCTGTGTGAGGCGCTGGATCAACGGCCCGCGAAATACAACGCCACCATGGACCTGATCGACAGCCTTGAGGATAAAGGCGAGGTCTTTGTCATCAGGCCCCAGGCCCCCTTGGGGGTCAAACGGGCCGAGCGCAACCAAAGCAAGCTGTACCTGGCTTATGACCGGGGATATGAAGACGGGGCCAGGGCCTTTGAGGCCATGTGCAACTATCTGAGCGCAGCCTAGGCCTGATAATCTAAATTACGTCTTCTTCTTCAGGAAGGCGCTTTAGTCTGGAGACCGGGTTGCCGGTCACAATGGCGTCGGCAGGCACGTCCCGGGTGACCACTGACCCCGCCCCCACAATGGCCCGGTCGCCGATGGTGACTCCCTTGAGGATGATGGCCCGGGTGCCTATCCACACGTCTTCGCCTATGCTGATGGGCGCCACATCATCAGGGCTGACCGGCAGGTTTTGCCGGCGCTGGCTGGCATCAAAGGGATGGCCGTGGTTATCAAAAAACATGGCCCCAGAGGCTATGAGGCAATGCTTACCCATGGAGATGCCCTGGGCCAGGTTGAAGGCGCAGTCATGTCCTATAAATGAATGGTCTCCGATGGAGAGCACCGGGTTCATACCCAGGCTGCGGTTAAAGCCGATGTTTATCTTGCCGGATATGTAAACGCCCTTGCCGATACGGATCTGGCCCCGGCCGGTGATGAAAGGCACTCTTTCGATGCGCAGGTTTTTCCCCACCTCTGCGGCAATGGCCCGGACAATGGGCTCCACCCAAAAGACCTTCTTCAGCCAGCGCAGGCATTCGGCCGTCATACGAAAGAGGTAGTAAAGGCCTCTATAAAAAACCCTGAGCAAAGCCCAATCCGGCAAACCCAGGGCCAGTGTTTTCTTGGCCGCTTCCTTAAGGCGGTTTTGGCTTTTATCAGAAAGGCTCATGCGGCTTTTTCCCGCGATGGGTTTAGTAAACGGCTCACTTAAGGGCAGAGTAGCTGATCCCATTCCGTCCAGTCAATTTATCTCCTTTTCACATGGCAAAGTATTTCTAGGAGTGTTCTTTTTGGGGGGGGAAGCCAAAGAACTGTTTGTGAATTCCAGCGCAAGAGACAGGCCGCGCTTTGGCGGGCCTTCAGGAAAGAGGCGGTTTAGGCCCGGCCTTTGAGTTTGTCATCAAGGGCCTTTACCATCTTACGCACCAGGCCCTTGGCGATGGGAAATGAAACTAGGCTGGTGTTGATGACCATGTGATAGCGGGTGGACTCGTTGGGCTCGCTGGGGTGAAAACGGGAGAGAATCTTGCTCCGCTCTTTGTCCGCCCGCTTTATAAGTTTTTTGACCTGGCCTTTATCCAGGTCATATTTCTTTCTGAGGAAATTTATTCGGTCCTCCATCTCCGCCACCAACAGGATTTTTATGGCCCGGGGGTCATCCTCCAGAATGAATTGGCTTCCTCTGCCCAAGAGCACCATGTTGTCGATTTCTGCCACCTGCTTGACCACCCGGGTCAGATCCTCATAATGCTGGTTGGTCTCATGCTTGGATTGTTTTTTGTTCTGCAGAAAACGGTCCAGATAGTTGCTGACTCTGACTGCCGGCAGCAGCTTGGCCAGGCGCTCGTTGATGGGCTCTGGGGAAACCGAGGAGGAATCGAGCCAGACTTCGGCCTTTTCAGCCAGGGTGTCCAAGGTCGTCTCATCCAAGAATTCGTAGCCCAGTTCGTCGGCCAGCATCTTACCCAAGGTCCTGCCTCCGGCTCCGAACTGCCGCGATATGCTTACCACCGCCATTCAATCACCTCCCTGATTGGCATCCTTCTGTAAAAGGATGTTCCAGTCTCTGCCGGCCAAAGCGCCTGAAAGTCAACCGACCCCCGTTAGAGGACTCTCAAGCCAGGCAAGTCAGATCAAGCTGGAAACCGCGATTTGTCCTACCAGTTGTTGCGGTACGAACAGGGCTTACAGGCTTCTTCCTGGGCCTAGTCACTACTTTACATAAAAAATGTATTAGGAAGCCACGAAAACTTTAGGCCGTAGCCCGGGAAAGGGAGGTTATCAGTAAAAAAAGAATCTGCCAGGCTAGATATCCTGAGTTATTTT
>JASFOZ010000226.1:0-7018 GCA_050116255.1 Desulfarculaceae bacterium | reverse complement strand
GCCCAGGCCCATCAACAGGCAGGCAAAGGCGGTGAGCACCAGGAGCAGATAGAGGTTGTTGCCCGCGATGATCTCCACGATCTCGGTGATGAGCCCGCCCAGGCCCATGGTCACCACCCCCACGATGATGCCCGCTGCGGCCACGGCTACGCCGATGCCCATCATGTTGCGGCCGCCGGCCACCAAAGACTGCCACATGGTGAGCAGAGAGGTGATTACGGCTTCTTTGGCGCCTTTCTTTTCGATCATGGCGATGACAATGAAATCGCGGACTATGATCAGGCCGGCCAGACACAATATGGCCCAGAAGGCGGCCAACTGGGGGCTCAGCCTAAGCACCATCAGCATATAGACCAGCACTCCCAAGGGGATGAGAAAATGAAATCCGCCGATCAGGGTGGCAAAGAACGCAGGCAGTTGCGGGCGGGGCAGTCCCTCCAGGCCCAATTTGCCTGCTTCCAAATGGGTGATGTAAAACAGGGCTATATAGGAGATCACCGCAGGCACAAAGGCCGCCTTGACCACCTCCAGATAGGGCATGTTGCAGTACTCGGCGATAATAAAGGCCGCCGCCCCCATGATGGGGGGCATGAGCTGCCCGTTGGTGGAGGCGGCCACCTCCACCGCCGCCGCCTTTCTGTCGGGATAGCCCACGGACTTCATCAAAGGTATGGTGAAGGTGCCGGTGGTGACCACATTGGCTATGGAAGAGCCGGAGACCAGGCCGGTCATGCCCGAGGCGAACACCGCCGCCTTGGCCGGCCCGCCCCGGAAGGAGCCCAGCATACTGAAGGCCAGTTGCACGAAATACTCTCCACCGCCGGCCTTTTCCATCATCGATCCCAGCAGCACGAACATAAAGACGATGGTGGCGGATACATCCAGGGGAATGCCGTAGACGCCCTCGGTGGAGATGGTTTCCTGGCTCATGAAGCGGGCGAAGGAGACACCCTTGAAGGCTATGACATCGGGCATATAAGGCCCGAAAAACGAGTAAAAGATGAACACCGAGGCCACGATGGTCAACGCCGGACCCAAGGCCCTGCGCGCGGCCTCCAAGAGCAACACGATCAAAACCACCCCCACCACCACATCCTGCAATAGGGGGGCGCCTTGCCTCTGGGAAAGCTCTGCATAGAAAATTGCGATATAGAGTGAACAAAAGACCGCCACCGCCACCACCAGGAAATCAAAGACACTGAATCGGCGCCGCCGGGTGAGAAAGGAGAGGACGCCGCTGAACTTCTTTTTCTTGAGCAGGGGGTAGCTTAGGTATACCAGGGCTATGGCGAATGCCAGGTGTATGGCCCTGATATAAACCGCTTCCAGCAGAAGTATTCTGGGTAAAAGAAGCTGGAACACGGACCAGCCCGCCGCCACTATGGGGATGACCCAGGCCTGCCAGCCCTCAGGAGTGCGTGATCCGGTCTCGGATTCCTCCACCATGCGCTGCGCCTCGGCAACACCTTCATCGCTTTGCGAAGATTGGCCCTGGCCCGGCTTGTGAATCTCATTTTCAACCATGGCTCCTCCTTTGGTCATCCCCGGCCGCGGCCACTGGGGGCCGGCCCCTGGAGACCGGCTCCCAATGGAATTGAGTTGTAGGCTATTTCATCAAACCGGCTTCCTTGTAATACTTTTTGGCTCCTGGATGCAGAGGTGCGGACATACCCTCCAGCATCTGTTTTTTGGTCAGATGCGAGTAGGCCTTGTGCAATTTCTTGAAAGACTCGAAGTTGTCAAAGACCTCCTTGGTTATGGCGTAGACCACGTCATCGGGCACATCGGCGCTGGTGACAAAGGTGGCCTTCACCGCAAAGGTGGGTACATTTTTCTTGTTCAGGGCCTGGGGATAGAACTCGACCGGGATCTCGGCCTTGACGTAATAGGGGAACTTTTTCAAAAGGCTCTTGATCTGGGGCTCATCCACTCCGATGAACTTGACCTTGATACGGCCGCTGGTGGCCTCCTTGATCAATCCGGCCGGATTGCCCACGGTGTAGATAAAGGCCTGCACGCGGCCGTCTTGCAGCATCTTGGCCGATTCCGCCGCCTTGAGGCCCTCGGCCCGGCCCAGGTCCTTGTGGGTCATCCCATATGCCGCCAGGACATCAATGAAGTTCTGGCGCTGGCCCGAGCCGGGGTTTCCCACGGCCACGGCCTTGCCCTTGAGGTCCTTGTAGCTTTTAATGCCGCTGCCCTCGGCCGCCACCAGGAAGAAGGTCTCAGGATGGATGGTGAACACGGCCCGCAGCTTCTTCTGGGGGCCCTTGTCCTTCCATTCCGCCAGACCCTTGATGGCCTGATACTGCCGGTCGGACTGGACCACGCCGAACTCCAGGTCTCCGGCCATGATGGCGTTTACATTGAAGACAGAGCCGCCGGTGGACTCCACCGTGACCCGCAGGTTGTACTTTTTCTTCTTCTTGTTAACGATTTTGCCGATGGCGCCGCCCGTGGGGTAATAGACTCCGGTCACCCCGCCGGTGCCGATAGTCACATACTTCATACGGGCGTCAGCCGCCCCCGCATCCACCATCACCCAACCGGAGATGGCAAAGGCGAAGATCAAAGACAAAATGGCTAATTTTTTCATACTTATTCCCTCCTCCTGTTTAATTAGTGGCCCTGGGGGCCGATAGGGAAACAAAGTCTATTTCCCAAACATGGCTTTTCCTCTTAAGAGCCTTAACCAGCCTGCTTTGGAACCAGCCTCTGGGCTTCCCGGCTTATTTTGTTTTCACCCCCTTGGCTTCGAAGAATTTCGCCGCCCCCGGATGCAAAGGGACGTTGATGCCCAGCAAGGCCTTTTGCAGCGAGAGGTAGTCCAGTCCCGGATGATAACGGCTAAGTGGAACCAGGTTGGCAAACAACGCGGTCAGCACTTTTTGCACCACCGCTTCCTCCAGCTGGGCGCGGGCCGTCAACAAGGTCATGACCGAGACCGTGGCCGTACCTTTAGGAACTCCTTTATAGGTGCCCGGAGGAATGAATGCCTTTTCATAGCCGGGGCGGGTGCTCAAAAGCTTGTCCGCCTGGGGCCCTTCCACGGCAATGGGGGTGAGAGGAACTTGGGCGGCCAGGTTGGAGATGAGCGGATGCCCCAGGCGCAGAGCAAAAAAGCCGGCGGCGAAGCGTCCTGCCTTTAGATAGGTGGCAGCCTGGGCCGCCCGCACCCGGCCGGCGGCGCTGAGATCCTGAAGCTTTAGGCCCCAAGCGCTCAGTATATGCTCGGCATTTTGGGAGACGCCTGAGCCCAAGGAGCCCACCAAGACTTTTTTACCCTTTAAATCGCTGATGCTTTTAACGCCCGCATCGTTTCGCGCTATTACTTGCACGGTCAGAGGCGCCAGCGCGCAGACTGCGGTCAGGTTCTTTATGGCCTGGGAAAAGGAGGGTCCTGAGCCCTTGAGTGCGTCGGCGGCAATCACATTTTGCAGCAGGGCCAGGTCATACTCACCCTTGCCCAGGAGCTTGGCATTGGAGACCTGTCCTTCGGTGGATTCAGCGCTGACCCGGATATTTTCTCTTCTTAAGGGCTTGCGCACAGAACGGGCCAGGGCCCCGGCCATGGAAAAGCTGGCCCCGCCCACACTGCCCCCAGCGATGGCCAAAAACCGCCGGCTTTTGGCCTGGGCTGCGGGAGCGGTGACAGCCAAACCCAAAGCCAGGCACAATGCCGAAATCAATAGCGTAATAGGCATGTTTTTCATGCCGATCCCCCTTTGCTAATGATGGATTCAGGCCGCCAGCCTGCCGGCTCCGCCCAGTTCTATTGTGTATGAGCTTGATGATTTCTGGAGGGCGTGAGAGATAGCTGGAACAATAACTATGATAACAAAGGTTTCCGCGGCCGCACAAGAACAGCAGTGTCAGAGAGAAGCGAAGGCCAGGCCCAAAAACAAGCAGCTCATTTATTTTTTCGCGAAGAAAAATCCTCCAAGGCCTCGTTACGCTCAGGAGCAGAGACCGTTGCCAGGCAGGTCTCCACCTCATAATCCATGAGCGCCTCGAGGCTGACTTCAGGAGCCATATCAACTCCCTTTTTGATCAGCCGGATGGAAAAACCGGAGTTGGGTATTATTTTTGCGGCCAGGTCAAAGGCCGCATTTAAAAGCTGGTCGCCGGGCACCACCTGATTCACCAGGCCGATACGGGCCGCCTCTGCGCCATTAATGTACTCGCTGGTGAACAGGAGCTCTTTGGCCTTGCCCGGGCCCACCAATAAGGGCAAAAGCCTCATGGCGCCGCCGGTGACCGAGCTGGAAACCTTGGCTTCGGGCGAGCCGAAGGTGGCGTCTTCGGCAGCGAGGCGCAGGTCGCAGGCCAGGGCAAGCTCATAGCCACTGCCCAGGGCGTAGCCGTTCACCGCGGCAATGGTCGGCTTTTCAAAGCGGATGATCAGCCGGGATATTTCCTGGAGGTGATTCAGATAGTCGCGGTAGGCCTCCAGGCTGCGGCCCTTGGAGTCCTTGAGGTCAGCCCCGGTGGAAAAGGCCCGGCCTTGCCCGGTTATTATCACCGCCCGCACCTCCGCATCCTCCCGGGCCTTTAAAAATGCCTGCTCCAGCTCCAGCCAGAGCTGCTTGTTCATGGCGTTCAAAACCTTGGGGCGGTTCAAGGTGATCAGGGCCACCTGATCCTTCTTTTCATATAGTACGGTTGCTTCGCTCATGGTTTTTCATCCTTGTTCCTTTAGGATCACCCTGGCGTCCACCAGGCTGAGCCCCTTTTCATGGACCAACACCGGGTTAAGGTCTATTTCCGCTATCTCCGGGTTCTCCACCATCAAATGCGATAGCTGCATCAGCAGCTCCTCTATGGCCTTGCGGTCCTTGGGCGGCTCGCCCCGGGTGCCCTCCAATATTTTGCGGCCCTTGATGGAATCCACCATGCGGGCGGCGTCGCCGGAAGTAAGGGGGGCGACGCCAAAAGATACGTCTTTCAGCACTTCCACAAAGACTCCCCCCAGGCCGAACATCAGCACCGGCCCAAAGCTGGAGTCGCGCAGGGCGCCCACGATGCACTCCTGTCCCGGCGGGGCCATGGGGCACAAAAGGACCCCGGTCACATTTTTAGAGTCCGTAAAGCGGGCGGCGTTTTCCATTACTTCAGCGGCGGCGCTCTCCACCTCGGCCTCATTGCCCAGGTTCAGCTTCACTCCGCCAGCGTCTGATTTGTGGATGATCTCCGGGCTGACGATCTTGCAGGCCAGGGGATAGCCCAGGTCCCGGGCCGCCCGGCAGGCCTCCTGAGGGGACTGGGCCAATACCGCCGGCGGGGATTTGAAGCCATAGGCGCTCAGCAGGGACCAGGCCTGGTTCTCCAGGAGATTGCCGCGCCCCTCCGCCCGGACCTCCTGGAACAGCTTCTGGGCCTGGGCCCTGGCGCCGGCGTCAGCCGCCGCCGGAGAGGCCTCCTCGGCGGCACCGGCATTGGCGGCCTGGCGGGCCAGGGCGGCCAGACAGGCGGTGGAGCGCTCGGACGAATCAAACACCGGCACCCCGCCCTCACGCAGGGCCTTGACGGCGTCATAGCCGGAACCGGCAAAGCTGGTGTGCACCACCAAGGGTTTGGCGGCGTCCCTTACCAGTTGGACCAGGCTTTGCGCGGTCTCAGTCTCCAACACCCCCACATGCTCGGCGATGATGTCTTTGAATCCCCCGAAAAAGCCGGTGAGCAAGACCATATCCACCGAGGGGTCGGCCATGACCTCTGCAACGCAGGAGGCTATTATTGGCGGGTTTTCCTCGGCAGTGCCCCCGTAATCAATGGGGTTGTGGGCGGGCATGCCCGCCAGCAGGTGGGGCTTTATGCGTTCCTGGCGCTCCGGCGAAAGCACCGGGACCTCCAGGCCCCAACGCTCGGCGTTGTCCGCGGCCACGGAGTTGTCCCCCCCGCCCTCGGACAATATGGCCAGCTTGTTTCCCTGGGGAAGGGGGCAGTCCAAAAAGGCTTCCGCCAGATCGAACATTTCATCTACATTGTTGACCCTGATGATGCCGGCCTGCTTAAAGGCGTCCTCCACAATGGCGTCGTCCACTGCCAAGGCGCCGGTGTGGGAGGCGCTGGCCCTGACTCCGGCCTGAGTGCGGCCCACCTTTATGGCCAGGATCGGTTTTTTGCGGGTGGTGCGGCGGCACACCTTAACCATCTCGTCACCGAACTTGATGCTCTCCAGGTAGAGCATGATGACGTCGGTCTGTTCGTCTGCGGCCAGATAATCGATGTAGTCGTGAAAGCGCACCCCTATGGCATTGCCCGAGCTGATGATGCGGGAGAACCCCCGGCCGCGCATACGGGCATAGTGACTGAGGGAGTCGATGATATTTCCGCTTTGGGCCAGGACCGAAAGCCTGCCTTTTTGGATCCCCGGTATGCCCAAGAGGTTCATGCCTCCGGTGGCGGAGTACATGCCCGAGCAGTTGGGGCCGATGATGTTCACGCCCCCGGCCCGCGCCTTTTTTAGTATCTCAGCCTCGATGGCCTTGCCCTCAGGGCCGGTCTCGCCCAGGCCGGCGGTGATGATCACCGCTCCTTTGGCCCCTTTGGCGGCGGCGTCAACCACCGCCTCGGGGATGAACCGGCCCGGTATGACGATCATGACCAGGTCCACAGGGCCGTCTATGTCCTGAAGGGACTTGTATGCGGGCCGGCCGAAGAGTTCGTCCCGCTTGGGGTTGATGAGATACACCTGCCCCTGGTACCCGCCTTCAAGCAGGCTGCGGGTCCGCCTTTCTGAGGCCTTGCCCGGGACCTCGGAGGCGCCGACCACGGCGATGGCCTGGGGATGAAATATAGGGTCTAAAGAATGAGGGCTTTTCATTAAAGGCCTCCGGACATTTGCTATCAGCCGCCTTGCTCGTGAAAATAAACGCCTTTTTCGCGCCAGATTTTTTCCAATTGACCCAGATGATTAAGAGAGGACTTGGCGTCTTTGAAGGCGATGGCGGTCAACAGGGCGTTCAAAAGGCTGAGGGCGGCGACATAGGACTCCATATAGGACTTGATGCTGTAG
>JASFOZ010000225.1:0-7024 GCA_050116255.1 Desulfarculaceae bacterium | reverse complement strand
TCACCGAGCAATCCATGGGGGTCCCCATCATCAGCTCCATGGACGTGGAGGAGCTGGGCCGCCTGGCCAACGGCCTGAAGGTGTACTTTGACAAGGAGGCCTATCAAGCAGACGGCGTGATCGCGGTTAACCGCATCAAGGTTCACACCGCCTTTAAGTCGGACATTGAAAGCGGTTTGTGCAAGATGCTGGCGGTGGGCCTGGGCAAGCACCAGGGCGCGACCTTGGTCCACTCCCTGGGCGTGGTGGGACTCAAGGACTATGTGGTGGAGTTCGCTGATCTGATCCTGGAGAAGGCCCCTATTTTATGTGGAATCGGTATCTTGGAAGACGCCTATGACGACACCTGTCAGATTATGGCGGCAAGGCCCGCTGATATCAAAAGCACTGACATAGCCCTCCTTAAAAAATGCAAACAAATTCTGCCGGCGCTCCCCGTCTCGGACATAGATATTCTTTTCGTGCACGAGATGGGAAAAAATATCAGCGGGACCGGCATGGATACCAATATTGTCGGTGGCGTTAAAGGATATAAAGAGGGCGAGTACACACCTCCCAATATAAAAAGAATCATTGTGCAAGATTTAACCGAACAGACAAAGGGCAACGCCTTGGGGGTTGGGACCGCTGATATTATAACCAAAAAGCTTTACGATAAAATTGATATAAAAGCGACCTATACCAATACTATAACCGCGACTTTCTTGGACAGGGCGAAAATCCCCATGGTGGCGGCTACGGACAAAGAGGCCCTGGAAATCGCCCTGAAAACCATCTGGAATCTGCCGGATACCCCGCCCAGAATAATGATGATTCGTAATACCTTGAAATTGGATGAGCTCTATGTTTCCGAGCCTATTTGGAATGAGATAAAGTCACGCCCCCAGATCGAAACTGTGGGGGATTGGGTTGACTTGGAGTTTGATAGTCACGGAGAGCTATTGCTTTCAGTTTAAGCGCCAATAAGCCAAGTAACGAGGCGATTTATACAATTAACTTTTTATTAACCCGTAAGAAAGAGTGAAAAAAGGAGAGTCAATGCCGGTGAAGGAAAAGGTTACCATGGTTGTCCCTGGTGATGACCCGGTGCAAATAGCCGGTTCGCCTGAGCTGGACAGGCTGAAACCATACGGCGAAGTGATTTTATACACCGACCGGCCCCAAAACTCCGCAGAGAAAGTCAAGAGGGCACAGGAAGCGGATATCTTGATCAATACCAGAGGGGTGGTCACCTGGGGCGAGGAGGAGTTTGCGCAGCTGCCCAAGCTCAAGATGATAACCACTTGTTCCATTGGGACCGATTCCTTTGATCTTGAGGCTGCCAAGTCCCGCAACATAATCATATGCAACCAGCCCGGCCGCACCGCCCCGGTGGTGGCCGAGCATATGTTCGGGCTTATGTTCGCGGTGGCCAAAAGGGCCGCTTTCCTGACCGCCGGTTTGAAGGCGGGAAAGTGGATCCGCATGAACAATATCATGCTGCAGGGCAAGACCCTGGGCATCGTAGGCACCGGCAGTATCGGGGCTGAGATGGCCCGACTGGGCAAGGCCATAGGCATGGAGGTGATCGCCTGGACCTTCAATCCTTCGCCCGACCGGGCCAAATCCCTGGGGGTCACCTTTGTTGAGCTGGAAGAGCTACTTAGCCGGGCCGACGTGGTGAGCCTGCATGTCAGGCTGAGCGAGAAAAGCCGGGGGCTGATCGGCGCTACCCAGCTAGCCATGATGAAGAAGGGCGCCATCATATTGAACGGAGCCAGGGGTCCGGTGCTGGATTCCGCGGCCCTGGTGGAGGCCCTTAACTCCGGTCATTTGGGCGGCGCCGGCCTGGACGTCTTTGACCAGGAGCCGTTGCCGCCGGACGATCCCCTTCTTTTATGCGAGCAGGTGGTTTTGACGCCGCATTGCGCTGACATGACCCCTGAGGGAGTGCAACTGCTTAACATCGGCGCTGTGGATAATGTCATCGCGTTTTTGGAGGGGCGTCCCCAAAACAGAGTCACATAGCCGGCCGTCCGATATGCAAGCAGGCCGCGACGAGCGCGGTTTGGCAAGACATTCGGGCAGAAGAAACAGCTTGCTAGCGTGAAGAAGCATCAAAGAACCCACAAGGGAGGATGAAAGATGAAGAACAAGGGTATCCTGTTTATGATTTCGGCCGTTATGATGGGGCTGTTGCTTGCCGCCCCATTGGCGATCGCAGGCGGCTATCCCACCAAGGACGTTAAACACATCATACCCTGGTCAGCCGGCGGGGGGACCGACTCGGCCATGCGCAGCGTCATGCATTATGCCGAAGCCGGTCTGGGCAAGACCATCTACAACCAAAATATCACGGGCGCTCAAAGCGGGGTCGGCGTCCTCAAGTTGATGAACTCCCGTGCCGACGGCTATACCATCGGAACCCTCACCTGGGACAGCGTGGTCACAGTGCCCTATTACAAGCTGGTTCCGGGATATGATTTGAAAAAGCTCAATTTTCTTTGTACGGTCACCCTTCATCCCACCGCTCTGGTTGTCCGGGCCGACGCGCCCTGGAAGACCCTCAAGGATTTCATCGCCGCAGCCAAAAAAGATCCTGACAAGCTCTCCATCTCCAATGTGGGAACCGGCGGCGTCTGGCATCTTCCCGCCTTGGACATGGCCGATAAGACCGGGATCAAGGTCCGCCATGTGCCTTATCCCAAAGGCTCGGGACCGCAAAGGGAGGCCCTGCTTTCCGGTGAGACCAACGCCGCCTGCATGAGCATCTCAGCGGCCTATCCCGCCTTGAAAGCCAAAAAGGCCCGGATTCTGGGGGTGATGGCGGCGGAGCGCGATCACATGGTCAAAGACGTACCCACCTTTAAGGAGCTGGGATACGATGTGGTCTGGGGCAGCTTCAGAATGGTGGCCATCCCCAAATCCGCGCCGGCAGAGGCACAGAAAAAACTCGAGACCGCATTTGCCGGCGTATTCAAGGACCCCAAGTTCCTGAAATGGGCTAATGAGACCGGCTTGGGTGCGGTGTGGATGGACAGTAAAAAGACCAGCAAGTTCGTGAACGTCATACAGGCCAAGGCCTTCAAGCTTATAGATGACCTGATTAAAAAGGGTATTTTGAAAAAGAAATAATAAAGGGCTGAGGGTAAATTGTCGCGAAAAACTCGGGCTGCCGGTTGTATGCCAAGAACCGGCAGCCCGGGATAACCGGAGAGTGACAATGAGAGATTTTCCTGAATTCATGAAAAGCCCAATAAACAAAGTAGATTCCAGCCAACAACATACTCCAGGAATTGAAGGTTTTGTTTTTGATGGTGCGGATAATAGCCAAATGGCATTTTGGACATATAAACAAAAGGCAAAATCAGAATCTCATTCACATGAATACGATGAGTATATGGTTGTTGTTCAAGGACGGTACGTTTTAGAGCTAGAAAATGAGATAATCATTCTTAATCCAGGTGATGAGTACTTAATTCCTAAAGGTGTCAAACATGGGGGAAATGCAGAAAGCGGCACCAGGGCTATATATGCATTTGGAGGAAAAAGAGTTGATCGAGTGAAGGACTCTTTATGAGTTAACTATTAAGATTACCGGTGACAAATTAGACCTAATATCTTTGCTGAAAATAAAAAAGAAGAAGACGGCCTGAAAATGATCCTCAAGTTGAATAAAGATATTTTAATGGCGGCCGCTTTTTTGATCGGTACCACCATCTATCTTATAGAGGCCTTGAAGCTGCCGGTTCCCTTTCAGCAGGGGGAGCCCGGCCCCTCTTTTTATCCCTTGGTATTGACCATCATAATGTACATATGCTCGCTGAGGTTGTTAATCGTCGGCCTCAGAAAAGAAAAGGCCCTGACCCTGAACCTCAAAAGCCAGAAAGTGGTCAAACCAGCCCTGATGGTGGTGGCCACGGCCCTGTTCATCTTGACTTTCGACCCCCTGGGATACTGGATCGCGACCATTCTTTACACGTTTTCGGTGGCGCTCATCTTTGAATGGGGCCGGAAGTTCACTTTCTGGAAGACTGTGGCTTTTTGCGCAGCGGTTTCGTTTTCGATCACATTCCTGGGCTGGCTGTTTTTTGATCTGCTTTTTGATCTGCATCTTCCCAGTGGAGAGCTTTTTGATGTTGACTGAACTGGCAGGAGGCTTTGCCACCCTTTTTCAACCTGCGACCTTTTTGTATCTGGTTGCGGGCTTTATGATGGGGCTGTTTTTCGGGACCATCCCCGGCCTTACCGCGACTTTGGCCATCGCCCTGTTATTGCCCTTTACCTTTGGCATGGAGATCGTTAATGCGCTGGTGATGGTCATGGGCATCTACATGGCCGGGATCTACTCCGGCAGCGTAACCGGTATAACCGTGAATATTCCCGGGGCCCCTTCCGGGGTGATAACCAGCATCGAAGGCCATCCCCTCATGAAACAGGGCCATGGCGCCAAGGCTTTGGGCCTGGACGCCTTTTCCTCCACCATAGGCGGCGCAATCGGCGCATTATTGCTGATGTTCATTGCTCCGCCCATGGCAAAGCTGGCCCTGCTTTTTCAAACGCCGGACAAGTTTTCCTTGGTTTTGCTGGCGGTGGTGACCGTGACCGTGGTTACGCAGGGCTCTGTGTGGAAAAGCGTAATGGCCACAACCCTGGGCCTGATGGTCGCCACCATGGGCATGGACCCCATGGTGCCCCAAGGACGGTTTCACTTCGGAAGCTCGTATCTGATCCAAGGAATCAACCTGCTGCCGGCGGTGATAGGGTTATTCGCGATCTGTGAGCTTTTCTCCCAGGCGGAGTCGGGATGGGAAACGCCGCATGTGGATGATTCCGTCAGAGACATGAAGATAAAACGGAAGGATTTTGTGCCCACCTGGAAAGAGATCAAGGAAATCGGCTTTTGGACTTATATAAAAAGCTCGTTTATCGGCACCATGATCGGCGTCCTCCCCGGCGGCGGCGCTTCCATGGCTTCCTTTATCGCCTATGCCGAGGCCAAGCGGACCTCCAAGCATCCGGAAAAATACGGCGAGGGGTCCCATGAAGGGCTGGCTGCCTCAGAGGCCTCCAACAACGCTATGTGTGGCGGTGCGGTCATACCGCTATTGACCCTGGGCATACCCGGAGATGCGGTCACCGCCATCATATTCGGGGTATTGCTCATCCACGGGCTGGTGCCGGGGCCGCAACTCATAGCCTCTCATTTTCATGTGATCGCGCCCATGTTCGCCGCCTTGTTTGTGGCCGCCTTTTTCGTATTCCTGTCGGTGGTGGCCTTTGGGCCCTACTACATGAAGATCGCCTCTCTCAACAGGGCGGTCCTCTATTCCTTTATCGCCATGATCTCCATGGTGGGGACCTATGCCTCGGACTTCTCCATCTTCCAGATGTGGATGGCGCTGTTGATCGGGACTGTGGCCTATATCCTGCGCACCCAGGGCTTCCCCATAATCCCCATGTTGATGGGTGTAATTTTAGGGCCTTATCTGGAAGCCTATCTGCGGCGGGCGATGATTGTGGGTGATCTCAATCCCTTGATATTTGTCACCCGGCCGGTGAGCTTGGCCCTGCTGATACTGTCCGTGATCTTCATCTATTTTTTGAAAATAAGGCAGTCGCCGTCCTTGAAGGCGATGAGTAAGGGCAAAAAATAAAAAACCGCGCTTGAGGCCGCAAGCCTTCCCGAGTTTATCAGGGAGATGCCATGTCTGCTAAAGAAGTGAGCAAAGCCGAAGCCCAAAGACAGGTGCAGTTGGCCCTCAGGAGGGTGGCCATGTACCACATAGCCATGACCGACACCCTGGTTGAACAATTGGGGGAGGAGGCAGGCCTGAAGCTGGCAAAGGCGGTGGCGGACCATTATGGCGAGATGGTGGGCCGGGCCGCGCTGGATAGGGTTGAGGCCCAGGGAAAGGACAACTCCCTTGAAAACTACTCCGAGGATCTGCCTCTACTCGGTTTTGAGCGGGAGCATGTAAGTGACCGGCCCTACAGGCGCCGGGTTCATAATTGCCCTTTGTTTTTGACCTGGCGCGAGTTGGGCAAGGAACGTGAAGGCGCAATCTATTGCCGGGTGGATCAAGCCAAGTTCAAGGCCTATAACCCCAAACTGGTTTGCACCCACGAAGTTTTGGCGCCGCGCGATCAGGAGTCATATTGCCAAATGCTGGTCGAGGAAATGAACTAGAAAAACGCCTAAGGTTTGAGGTAGGGTAGGATTGAATGCGCCTGGGGGGGAGCTTACCACCCGGCGCATATGATTATGTAGCGACCCCAAGGTTTAGGGGAATATCCTAAGATTAAAATTCCATGGCCATGCCTTGCCTGCCCGACAATCCCTTTTATAAGCGCATCTGAGCCAGGCATGGCCATGGTCCTCCCCTGAGCCGGACGATATTGTTTCAGAAATACAACGCCTCTGGTTAATAATTCCAGTCTAAACCTGTTCGCCGCTGGCTGGCAATGGTCTGCGCCCTGGTTGATCTTCGATATTGCAGCTAGTCCCTTACTCCGGGCTTGTTGTATCCTTTAATAATCAGGCTCCTTTTTCCTAAACGGCGGCATTATGAATAGGTCGGCTCCTGAGGTAAGGCAGGATCTGGAATTTTACCCCCTTGAGCAAGGCGGCCGCAGGATGGTGTTGGTGCGTGACCATTTGGGGCTGGTCAAGGAAGGGACCGCATTGCCCCGCCGCTTGTTCGAGTTTTTGGCCTTGTTAAACGGCGAGCGCACCATCACTGACCTTCAGGCGGAGCTCATGCGCCTGCAAGGCGGAGTCTTGGTAAATTCCCAGGAGGTGGAAGGCCTCCTTTCCCATCTGGATGAAAACTTCCTCTTGGATTCAGAGCAGTTCCAACAGGCCAGCCAAAGGATGATCCGGGAGTTTCAGGCTTTATCAATAAGGACTTGCGCCTTGTGCGGCCAGGCCTACCCTCAGGAGGCCGCTGAGTTGCAGCCTTGGCTGGATGCCATCCTTCAGGCCGGGGACGGCCCCTCCGAACTACGGCCGCTGCGGGCCTTGGTGGCCCCACATATCGACCCA
>JASFOZ010000224.1:0-7055 GCA_050116255.1 Desulfarculaceae bacterium | reverse complement strand
AGTCTCGCCAGAGGCCACCCTGCAGGAGGCGGTCAAGGCCCTGGAAAAGGCCCAAGAGAGCTATGACCAACATCATTACAAGCACCGGGTCATTCTGGTCCGCGATGACCAGACCGGCCGGATCGTGGGCCGCATCAGCATCTGGGCGGTGTTAAAGAGCCTGGAGACCAAATACCAGGCCCTGGTGGAGCACCCCAAGCTCTCCCGTTTCGGCTTCAGCCCCAAATACACAGACCCCATGTTCAAGACCGGCCGCCTCTTGGAGACGCCCCTGGAGGACCTGGGCAAGCTGGCCTCTGCCCTGAAGGCCAAAGACCTTATGCAGACCTTGGAAAACGATGAGTATGTGAACCAAGAAGACAGCCTGGCCTTGGCCACCCATGTCTTTGTCATGGGCCGTCATCAGGCCTTATTGGTCAACAGCGGCGACCAAGTGGTAGGCATCCTGCGCCTTAGCGACGTGTTCAAGGAGATCTGCAACCGGATTCTAAAAGATGAGTCCTAGCCAGCCGGCAACATCGGAAACTAAGAAGCAAAACCGCCGCCGGGCTTTTTTTATGCTCATGGGGGCGCTGCTGTTCGCCGGGGCCTACTTCTCTCCCCCCTGGCCCGAGGCCATAGACCCTGACGGCCGCCAGTTTTTGCTGACCCGGGAGGGCAAGGGCGCCCTGGCCGTGTTTTTGCTGGCCGGCACCTGGTGGGTGTTCGAGGTGGTGCCCATCGGCGTCACCAGCCTTTTGATAGGCATCCTCCAGGCCGTGTTCCTGATACGGCCCGCAGGCCAGGCCTTTAGGGACTTCATGGCCCCCTCGGTGGTGTTTATTTACGCCTCCATGGTCATCGGCCTGGTCTTCACCAAGACCGGCCTCACCAAGCGCCTGGCCTACAAGATGCTGCAGATAGTGGGGGAACGCACCAGCCGCATCTACCTGGGCTGTTTTGTGGTAACAGCGGCGCTGACCCACTTCATGGCCCACACCGCCGTGGCGGCCACCCTCTTCCCCCTGCTCATGGCCATACACAACCTCTATAGCGAAGACCAGGGGCCCACCCGCTTTGGCCGGGGGCTTTTCATGGGCATGGCCTATGTAGCTGGGGCCGGCTCCATTGTCACCCTGCTGGGGGCGGCCCGCAGCGCAGTGGCCATAGGTTTTTTCGACGATGTCGTGGGCAAGGAGGTGGGTTTTTTTGAGTTGAGCTACTATTTATTCCCGGTGGGCTGGTTGATGGCCTTTTTGTTGTGGGGCTTTTTCATGGTCTTCGCCCGGCCGGAGAAGAAGGTGATCCCCGGTCTCAGGGATAAGGCGCGCAGGCTCAACGCCGAGCTGGGCCCGGTGAGGAGGCAGGAAATTCTGGCCGCCCTTATCGTAGCCGCCATGGTGGCGGCCTTGTCGTTGCGGGCGTTCGTACCCGCCCTAAAGGCCGTTGACAAGAGCGCCATCATCCTTTTGTCCACGGTGCTTTTCTTTGTGCTGGGAATCTTGAAGCTGCCCGACCTTGAGGACGTGCCCTGGAATATAATTCTGCTCTTTGGCGGGGCCATGTCCATTGGCTTTTGCCTCTGGGAGACCGGGGCCGCCAAGTGGCTGGCCATCCACTGGCTGGGCATGTTCCAAGAGGCCAACTGGTTCGTCTTTGTGATGAGCATCGCCTTCTTTGTGATGATCATGACCAACTTCATCATGAACGTGGCCGCTATTGCCATCAGCCTGCCTGTGGCCCTGGTGATCTGCCCCTATCTGGGGGTGGCGCCCGAGGTGGTGCTCTTTTCCTCCTTGGTGGTGGCGGGCATGCCCTTTTTGGTCCTGGTGGGGGCGGCGCCCAACGCCATCGCCTACAACTCGGGCCAGTTCAGCAGCGGCCAGTTTTTCCTCTACGGCATACCGGCCAGCATTCTGCTTCTTTTGGTGACCGCCCTGGCCTGCCTGGTCATCTGGCCCTTGTTGGGCATGCCGGTAACCGCTGGGTAACTCCCTGAATTTTCAACCAAGGCTCATGTAAGGGGCAAAACGCAGCGGGTGACTGGGCTTTTACCTTGCACCCGCCGCCATCAGACCCTATCATTGGTTTAAACAAGCTCAACTACAATCAAAGGGAATGCGGCATGAAGATCAAGCGCTTGGCACACATCGGCGTTGCGGTTAAGGATGTTGACGAAGTAGCAAAGATTTACAGTGAAATCTTGCCATTGACCAAGGATTCCGAGGAGATGGTGGGTGAGTTGCGCACCGGCTTCTTTCCGGTGGGCGAGACCAACCTGGAGTTGGTCATGTCAACCACTCCTGACGGCAACATAGCCAAATTCATAGAAAAAAAAGGTGAAGGCATCCACCACATCGCCTTTGAGGTTGATGACGTGTTTGCCGCCTGTGAGGAGCTCAAGGCCAAGGGAGTGCCCCTCACCAGCGAGGAGCCTTGGGACGGAGCCCATGGGGCCAAGGTGCTGTTCATACAACCTTGGGTAACTCATGGCGTATTGATCGAACTTTGCCAATACCCCCAGGAGCATTAGCCCCCAGGCGGGAAGAGGTCCGGCCTAGGCCGGCGTTTTGCAGGGAGAAAACCATGTGGGAATATACGGACAAGGTAAAGAAATACTTCGATGAGCCGGTGAACGTGGGCGAAGTGGAAAACCCAGACGGCGTAGGCGAAGTTGGGTCTTTGGCCTGCGGCGACGCCCTCAGGCTCACCTTCAAGCTGGACGACGCGGGCAAGATAGCAGACGCCAAGTTCCAGACCTTCGGCTGCGCTAGCGCCATCGCCTCCAGCTCCGTGCTTACGGAGATGATCAAGGGCAAATCCCTGGAAGAGGCGGAAAAGATCACCAACAAAGACATCGCCGACTACCTGGGCGGTCTGCCCCAGGAGAAGATGCACTGCTCGGTCATGGGTGAAGAGGCCCTGCAGGCGGCCATCCGCAACTTTCGGGGCCAGGAGCCCCTTCCCGCCGAAGAGGGCGAGATAGTCTGCCAGTGCTTTGGGGTCACGGACAAGGAGATCGAAAAGGTGGCCCGGGCCAACGACCTTCACACCGTGGAGGAGATAACCAACTACACCAAGGCTGGGGGCGGCTGCACCAAGTGCCACGACAAGATCGAAGAGCTTTTGGCCAAGGTCTGGGACCAGCCCGCGCCCGTGCACAAAGACGGCACCCCTGGCCGCAAGCTGACCAACATCCAAAAAATCAAGCTGATCGAGGCCACCCTGGAGCGGGAGGTGCGCCCCATGCTCCAGCAAGACGGCGGCGATATAGAGCTGATCGATGTGGATAGGGACCGGGTGCTGGTCTCCATGCGGGGAACCTGCAGCTCCTGCGCCGCCAGCCAGGCCACCCTAAGTCAATTCGTGCAGACCAAGCTGAGGGAGTTCGTGACCCCGGAATTGACCGTGGAGGAGGTGAAGCCGTGAGCCAGCGTGTAGTTTATCTGGACAACAACGCCACCACCCAGGTCGCCCCCGAGGTGGTTCAGGCCATGATGCCCTTTTTGGAGGAAAAGTACGGCAACCCCAGCTCCATGCACACCTTCGGCGGCCAGGTTGCCGCAGACTTAAGAAAGGCCCGGCAGCAAGTGGCGGACCTCTTGGGCGCCGACCCGGAGGAGATCATCTTCACCTCCTGCGGAACCGAAAGCGACAACTCCGCCATCAACGCGGCCCTGCGCTCCAACCCCAACAAGCGCCATATCATCACCACCCGGGTGGAGCATCCCGGGGTGCTCAATTACTGCCAGACCTTGGCGGGCAGGGGCTGGGACGTGACCTTTTTGCCTGTGGATGAAGGGGGTAATCTCGACCTGGACCAGGTGGCCCAATCCATACGCGAGGACACCGCCATCATCAGCACAATGTGGGCCAACAACGAGACCGGCGTAATCTTTCCGGTGGAGGAGATCGGCGCCATGGCCAAGGCCCACGGGGTGTTATTCCACACCGACGCGGTCCAGGCTGTGGGCAAGATACCCATCAACCTGAAGGAGTCTGACATCGACATGCTCGCCCTCAGCGGGCACAAGTTGCATGCGCCCAAGGGCGTGGGCGTCCTTTACGTGAAAAAGGGCACCCCCTACATGCCCTTTATCATGGGAGGCCACCAGGAGCACGGCCGCCGGGCCGGCACCGAGAATGTGGCCTCCATCGTGGGCATAGGCAAGGCCTGCGAGCTGGCCGCCGAACGCATGGAAGATGAAAACACCCGGGTCAAGGCCCTGCGCGACCGGCTGGAAAAAGGCCTTCTACAGATAGAGGCCACCCGCATAAACGGCGATCCCCAAAACCGGCTGCCCAACACCAGCTCGGTGAGCTTCGAGTATGTGGAGGGCGAATCCATCCTGCTCAAGCTTTCCGATCTGGGCATCTGCGCCAGCTCGGGCTCGGCCTGCACCTCCGGCTCCCTGGAGCCCAGCCATGTGCTCAGGGCCATGGGGGTTCCCTTCACCTGCGCCCATGGCTCCATCCGCTTTTCCCTCTCGGTCTACAACAACGATGAGGACATCGATCACGTGCTGGAGCATATGCCGGGCATCATACAAAGGCTCAGGTCCATCTCGCCTTTCTGGAGCAAGGCGCAGGCGGCAGCCGGGGCCTAGGCCCGGCCTGACCGGCTCACCTGGGCAGTGCCGCCGCCGCTTAACACCTTGGGCCTTTCCACCTGCTGGGCCGCCACCCAGGCCCGGCAGGGGGAAGGCCTTTTGCAGCGCCTGGCCGAGACCGGCATCCATGCCCTGGAGCTGGAATACCGCCTCACCGCCCCCCAGCTGAACGGGCTCTTGCCCCGGCTCAGGCCTGATGGCTTTTCCGTGCTCAGCGTCCACAACTATGTCCCGGTGCCCCCGGACCTGCCCCCGGAGCGGGCCAGCGGCGACCTTTTCAATCTGGCCGCCCCGGATAAAGAAGAGCGCCTCCTGGCTGTGCGCTATACCCAGCGCAGCCTGGAGCTGGCCAGCGAGGTGGAGGCCTCGGCGGTGGTCCTGCACCTGGGCTGGGTGGAGGGCGACTGCGACGGGGCGATTATAAAGGATGCCGCCGCCCAGGGAGAGACGACCCCGGCATTAGCGGCCTATTTGGAGGGCCGGGGCCAGGGCGCCAGGCAGGCCCTGGACGGGGCCAGCTTCGCCCTGGAGAGGCTGCTTCCTCGGGCCGAGACCCTGGGAGTGAGGCTGGCCCTGGAGAACCGTTATCATGCCTACCAAGTGCCTGACCTGGCGGAGACCCGTTTGCTGCTTGAGCGCTTTGCGGGAGCTCCTTTGGCGCCTTGGCTGGATTTGGGTCATGCCCACACCCAGGGCCTGGCGGGGCTGCCGGGCATTGAAGACTGGCTGCAGGCCTTTGGCCCTGACCTGCTGGGCTGCCATTTGCATGACGCCGTGGGAGCCCAGGACCACAAGCCGCCGGGCCAGGGGGACTTGGACTGGGAGGACCTGGCCCCCAAGCTTATTGAGGTGCCCTTGAAGGTCCTGGAGATACACCCCGGCCCCAAAGCGGCAGAGATAGCTGAATCAGCCGCCAAACTCAGCCGGGTTTTCAAAGAGGCGGAAATTGAGCTGAAGGCGCAAAAGGAGGGGCAGAGATGAAGACTGCGGTGGTGGTGGTGGACATGGTCAAGGATAACCTGGAACTTAGTCACAACCCGGCCCTGGCAAAACAGGCCAAGGCCATCGTGCCCACGGTGAACCGGCTCACCGCCGGGGCCAGGGAAAAGGGCTGGCCGGTCATATTCGCCACTGATTCCTTTCTGCCCGGGGATCCCTTATTCCGGGGGCGCATGCCTGAGCACTCCCTGCGCGGCACCGAGGGCGCTGAGGTGAGCGGCCTCTTGGACTTCGGGCCCCAGGACACCTGGCTGCCCAAGCGGCGCATGAGCGCCTTTTTCAAGACCGATCTGGATCAAACCCTGCGCCTGTGGCAGGTGGAGAGGGTGGCGGCCTGCGGTTTGATGACCCCCTACTGCGTGCTCACAACCGCCCTGGATGCGGTTTGCTGTGATTTCTTCGCGGTGATGGTTGAGGACGCCTCCATCGCCGCCACGGATCAGATGCACCAAAGCTGCCTGGACCTCTACCGCAGGAGCCCCCTGCGGCCGCTGCTGACCGTGCAGACCACGGATGAGCTTTTGGGCTGAGCCTAAGAGCCGGCACTTCCTTTATCTAGCGGCGCCTGGCCTAGGTATTGGCCTACTTCTCAGGCCCGCGATTTAGTACAATGGCCGAGGCGCACGTTGTTTAAGGGCCTGCACAGGGGCCGGAGGTCTGGCGGTGTTCTTTGAGGCCGCATCCACATTTTGGCTGGATTCCAGGCCCTGAGCAGTTAGTGAATCAGTCACCCTCTTTTATTGCCCTCTATGCCTAAAGCCAATGATCAAATAGGCCTGGGACTGGGGAAGCTGCTGGGCTTTGGCGGGCCTTTGCTCGTCTACCTGGTCTACCGCCTGTCAACCACCTCTGCGGACCCGGACCTCTGGGGCTACATGGCCTTTGGCCGCCTTTTTTGGCAGGGAGGCGGCTTCCCCTTTCAGGATGTCTTTTCCTATGCCCCGGTAAAACCGGTGTGGGTCTATCACGAATGGCTCACCGGGGTTGTCTTGTATCCCATATACACCACCCTGGGCGGGCTGGGCCTGCAACTGCTCAAGCTGGCCCTGGGGCTGGCCATGGCCGGCCTGGTCTTTGCCACTGCCTGCAAAAACCGGGCCTCAGCGGCGGCGGCAGGCATAGCCCTTTTCATAGCCGGGGGCGTCTTCAGCCTGGGCTACAGCCCGGTGCGGGCCGGAGTCTTCACCCTGGTTTTATTCGCCCTAAGCCTGCTCATCATGGAAACGGCCCGCCAAGAGGGCCGCTGGAAGCTGCTTATATGGCTGTTGCCCATACAAATCCTGTGGGCCAATCTGCATGGGGGATTTGTCTCCGGCCTGGGACTGATAGGGCTCTACGCCCTGGGCGAGGCCTTGGCCCGGCGGCGCTTTGGGCCCTATGTCTGGGCCCTGGCCGGGGCGGCGGCCGCCACCTTGATCAACCCCTATGGCCTGGATTATTGGACCTACCTTGTCAAGGCCCTGACCA
>JASFOZ010000223.1:0-7068 GCA_050116255.1 Desulfarculaceae bacterium | reverse complement strand
GGTCCGGGGGTTTTCTAGCGGAATACTCATGAGGAGTCTGGTGCCGGGCGGGTTGTAGGTTCTGGTTTTTTAGATACACAGCCTTCCTTTTCGTCGGTCCGACGATCTTAATCTAATGATGCAGCGCCATCCGCTGGATGGAAGAGCGGTGTTATATGAGTTCATGCGGTATTGAAGGTAAATTGATGAGCCCTGCTGAGGCGGTGCAAAGGTTCATTCCCAATGGGGCCCAGATCGCCCTGGGCGGATTCACGGTAAACCGCAATCCTATGGCCCTGGCCCGAGAGATCATCAAACAGGGCATAAGGGATTTATATGTGGTCTGCCATTCCCACGGCCAGGCCCTGGACGTCTTAATCGGAGCGGGCTGTGTGGAGCGGCTGGAGATAGCCTACGGCGGAATGGGACGTTTCGCGCCCACCTGCGTGCGTTTCCGTAAGGCGGTGCAGAACGGCGCCATCGAGGTGGAGGACTATTCCAACTACCAAATGAGCCTGCGTTTTTTGGCGGGGGCCATGGGACTGCCCTTTATGAGCACCAAATCCGGCTTGGACACGGACCTGGTGCAGGTGGAGGGATTCAAGCCCGAGGATAGGGGCAAAGGCAAGATACCCAAGAAAAAGCTGGAGGTCACCGAAAACCCCTTTAACCATGCTTTCGATAAGGTGGTTTTGGTGCCCGCCCTGAACCCGGATGTAACCATCCTGCATGCTCAATATGTAGGCGAGGACGGCACCGTACGCATCAAGGGCCTGTCCTTTGCCGACCGTGAGCAGGCCCGGGCCGCTGACCATGTGATAGTCACCTGCGAGGAGATCGTGCCGCGCTGGTTCATCCGCCAGGACCCGGACCAGAACTCCCTGCCGCCTTTTTTGGTGGATGCGGTGGTGAAGATACCCTATGGGGCCCATCCCACCGCCTGCCACAACTTCTATGACTACGACCCGGCCCATCTACAGATGTACCGGAAGCTGGCCGCAGACGACGCCGGTTTTCAAAGATATCTTGATGACTGGGTTTGGGGCCCTGAGAGTCATGAAGAGTATTTGGCCAAGGTGGGGGTGAACACCCTGCTGGAGATAAAAGCCGATCCCGTGCTGGGCTATTCCCCCGGCTTGGACCGTAGATAAAGGTGACGCCATGGCAGATTATTCAGACAAAGAGATGATGGCTCTGGCCGCCGGCCGCATGATTCAAAACGGGGACGTCCTTTTCGCAGGCACCGGCATCTCCATGTTGGCCGCCACTGTGGCCAAGCGCATACACGCCCCACAGTCAGTGGTTTTTTTCGAGACCGGCGGCATTGATCCCTCCCTGGAGGAGTTGCCCATGGCCGTGGCCGACCCACGGGTCATGTCCGGGTCCTGCCTTAACTCAGGGTTAATAGAGGCCTTTTCCATTTTGAGCCACCACCGCCTTAGGTCCATCGCCTTTTTAGGGGCGGCCCAGATAGATCGTTACGGCAACCTGAACACCACCCTGTTGGGCGACCCCCAGCGGCCCAGGGTCAGGTTTCCGGGAAGCGGCGGGGCCTGCGACGCCAGCTCCCTGGCCTATGGCGTGATCATCTTCATGCAGCATGAAAAAAAGCGCTTTGTGCAGAAGTTGGACTACCTGACCAGCCCCGGTTGGCTGAGGGGAAAAGACACCCGTAAGGAGGCGGGCTTCACCCGGGGAGGGCCCTTGGCCGTGGTCACCAACCTGGGAGTGATGAAGTTCGAAAAAGACAGTAAGGCCATGTACTTGGCTGAGACCTATCCGGAAATAACCAAGGAACAGGTGGCCGAGAACACCGGATTCGATCTGGACCTATCCCAGGCGGGCAATGCGCCCGCCCCCACTGAGCAGGAGCTTAGGATCCTGCGTGAAGAGGTGGACCCCCAGCGCCTGATACTTGGATAGCCTAAAAAGCACTATAGCCGGGCCGGGCAGCCCTGAAACCGAATCAGGGGCATGGAAGCCGGTAGGATAACCATTTTTTTAATCAGTCTATCTGTTTAAGAGCGCTTTTCGATTGCACCGCGCAGTGGTATATCAGAAAATCGTATAGTCGGCCCGGAGCAAGGGCCGCGTGTAAACCCATTTAGCGATGAGGTGCAGTTTGCCCCTGGACCGTAAGTCCATAATCACCGGTGTGTTGTTGCTTCTGGCCCTGGCGGTGCTGGCCTGGTCACTGTTTTTACGGCCGGACAATGGCCCGGCCAGGCGAGGTAAAAGGGCCAGAGGGCCGGCCCCGGTCGAGGTAACCGCTGTGCAGCGGGGCTCCATGGAGCTGACCCGCACCTACAGCGGCACCCTGGAGGCGTCTGCCCGCTTCACCTTGGCGCCCAAGGTGGGCGGAATGGTGTTGAAGCTCTACGCCGATATCGGGGACAGGGTCAGGCGGGGACAGGTGGTGGCCGAGCTGGACGACGCCGAATACGTGCAGGCAGTGGCCCAGGCCAAGGCGGAGCTTTTGGTGGCCCAGGCCAACCAGGTGAAGACCGGCAACGACCTCACCATAGCCAACCGGGACTATCAGCGGGCCGCCACCCTGCGTAAAAGGGGGGTGGCCTCTGACGCCCAACTTGACGAAGCCGAGTCCCGGCAACAGGCGGCCAAGGCCCAGTTCGAGGTGGCCAAGGCCCAGGTGGCCCGGGCCCAGGCCGCCCTCCAGACCGCCAACATCCGCCTGGGGTACACAAAGGTGACCGCCAGTTGGAGCGACGGGGACCAGAGCCGGATGGTGGCCGAGCGCCAGGTGGATGAGGGTGAAACCGTGGCCGCCAACGCCGCCCTGATGACCATCGTGGAGCTGAAACCTTTGGTGGGGGTGATCTTCGTGGCCGAGCGCGACTACCCTCTTTTAAAGCCCGGCCAGAAAATATCCCTTACCACCGACGCCTACCCGGACACGCCTTTTCTGGGTTTCATCGACCGCATCGCCCCGGTGTTCCAAAAAAACACCCGCCAGGCCCGGGTGGAGCTTTCCATCCCCAACCAGGACCGCAAGCTGAAGCCCGGCATGTTCACCAGGGTGCAGGTAATCTTGCGCAAAATCGAGGACGCGGTGATGGTGCCGGAGCTGGCCCTGACCGAACGCAACGACCGACGGGGGGTGTTTGTTTTGGGGCCTGAGGGAAAAACCGCCCTGTGGCGGCCGGTGGAAGTGGGCATACGCCGCGGCGGCATGGCCCAGGTCACCGGGCTTAAAGAGGCGGAAAAGGTCATCACCGTGGGGCAGCATATGCTCGACCACAACAGCCCGGTGGTTGTGGTTAAATCGGCCGGAGCCTCCATATCGTGAAACTGCCCGGATTCAGCGTGGCCCGCCCGGTCTTCACCACCATGGTGGCCATGATGGTGGTGCTGGTGGGGCTGGTCTCCCTTTCCCGTTTGCAGATAGACCTCCTGCCCAACATCGAGCTTCCCACCGTGACCGTGCGCACCAATTACGAGGGGGCCAGCCCGGAGGTGATAGAGAAGCTGGTAACCCAAATCATAGAGGAGATCGTGGCCACGGTGCCCGGGGTGCTGGAGATAAGCTCCCAGAGCTCCCGGGGCAGGAGCAGGGTGCGGGTGGTGTTCGACTGGGGCACGGATATCAACGCCGCCGCCTTGGATGTGCGGGGCAAGCTGGAGGATGAGCTGAGCGAGTTGCCCGAGGGCATAGAGCGGCCCCAGGTGCATAAGTTCGACGTAAACAGCTTTCCGGTGGTGCTCTTGGGCGTTTCCAGCACCCTTTCGCCGGTGGAACTGACCGAGTTTATCGAAGACCAGCTTCGCTACCGCCTGGCCCGTCTGCCCGGCGTGGCCCAGGTGGACCTTTGGGGCGGCTTCAACCGGGAGGTGCGGGTGGAGCTGGATCCGGACCGCCTGCGCGCCCTGGGTTTGCCCCTGAATCAGGTTTTGGACGCCATCAAAAACGCCAACCTGGACCTTCCCACCGGCGAGATAGAACAGGGACGCTTACGGGTGACCCTGCGGGCCCCGGCCGAGTTCAAGAGCCTAAAGGAGATCAGGGACACGGTGGTGGCGGTCCGGCAGGGCGCCCCCGTGACCCTGGCCGAGGTGGCCCAGGTGGCAGACACCTATGAGAAGCTGGAACGGATCGTCCGGGTGAACAAAAATCGCGGGGTGCGGGTGGCGGTGCGTAAACAGGCGGCGTCCAACACCGTGGAGGTGTCCAGGGCCATTCTGACTGAAATAGAAAAGATAAACCAACAGTACCCCCAGATCAATATCGTGCCCGTGATCAACCAAGGAAACTTCATCGAGCTTTCCCTAAGGAACGTGGCCCGCTCCGTGCTCTACGGCGGCGGGCTGGCCATATTGGTGCTGCTGTTCTTCCTTAGAAGCATACGGGGCACGGTGGTGATATCGCTGGGCATGCCCATATCCATAATCGCCACCTTCGCCCTTATGTACTTCAGCGGCTTCACCCTCAACCTGATGACCCTGGGCGGCTTGGCCCTGGGAGTGGGCATGATGGTGGACAGCTCGGTGGTGGTCTTGGAAAACACCTATTATCGTTGCCGGGTAGGCTGCGAGGCCCCGGAGATAGCGGCGGTGAACGGGGCCAACGAGGTGGGCAAAGCCATCGTGGCCAGCACCATCACCACCCTGGTCATCTTTTTACCCCTGGCCTTTGTCAAGGGCGTGGCCGGCCTTTTGTTTGGGGAGCTGGCCTACACCGTGATCTTCGCCTTGGTCTGCGCCCTTTTGGTCGCCCTCAGCCTGGTGCCCATGCTGGCCTCCAGACTGCTGCGGGCCGAATCCAGCGCCGGCAGCGGCCAGGTGGCCCGGCTTTCCCAAAAGGCCGGCGAGTTCTTCACGGCGCTGGAAAGCTCCTACCGGCGCCTCTTGGCCGCCGCCCTGCAAAGAAGGGGGATCACCGTGGCCGCCGCCGCCACAGCCGTGGCCGCCAGCCTCAGCCTGGCCCCCTTTATCGGCAGCGAGTTTTTGCCCCCCAGCGACGAGGGCGAAGTGCGGGTTGTGGGAGAAATGGAGACCGGCACCAAGCTGGGCCTGGTGAACCGCCAGACCAAAATAATGGAATCGATAGTGTTCCCGGCGGTGCCGGAGATCGTCTCCAGCGTCACCACCGTAGGGGCCTGGGGCCGAAGGGCCGACGCCGCCAGCCACGGCGAGCTTCAGCTCACCCTCACCAACTCATCCCAGCGCAGCCGCTCCAACACCGAAATAGCAGCAGACCTGCGCCGCCGCCTTGGGGACAAAATCCCGGGCATGAAGATCCGCACCCGCGCCCCCCAGGGCCAGTTTCTATTGGAACGGCTCTTGGGCGGGGACGAGGGGCTCCAGGTGGAGATCAAGGGCTATGACCTCAACACCCTCCAGGCCTTGGCCAAACAGGTCGCCGATGAGATAGAGAACATCCCCGGCGTCACCGACACGGACACAAGCCTGAAGGCCGGTGTGCCCCAGTTGGAGTTCGACCTGGACCGGGGCAAGATAGCGGACCTGGGGCTTACGGTGCGGGGCGTAGTGCAGGCGCTGGAAACGGCCATGGCCGGCTCAAAAGCCGGGGAGTACCGGGTGGGGGGCAATGCCTACCGCATCTGGGTGAAGCTGGCTCGGGCCGAGGAACGCTCGCCCGAAGACATCCTGGGGCTCACCCTCACCACCCGCTCCGGCGAACAGGTGGCCTTGGCCAACATCCTTACCACCAAGTCCGGCAGGGGCCCCTTGCTGATCGACCGCAAGGACCAGCAACGGTTGGTGACCGTGTCGGCCAACCTGGCCGGCCGGGACATGGGCTCAGTGGCCGGCGACGTGCGTAAGATATTGCAGCAGCTGCCCCGGCCCGCCGGGTACGAACTGGTGGTGGCCGGCAACCTGGAGGAGCAGGAAAAGGCCTTTGGGGAGCTTCTTATCTCGCTGCTTTTGGCCCTGGCCCTGGTTTACATGGTCCTGGCCTGTCAGTATGAGTCCTTCCGGGACCCTCTGGTGGTGATGTTCTCGGTGCCGGTGGCATCGGTGGGGGTGCTGTTGATGCTGTTCTTCACCAACACCACCTTTAACCTGCAATCCTATATCGGCTGCATCATGCTGGGGGGCATCGTGGTGAACAACGCCATCCTCCTGGTGGACACCGCCGGCCGCCTGCACCGGGAGGGTATGCCGGCCAAACAGGCGGCGGCAGAGGCCGGCGGCCGCAGGCTGCGCCCCATACTGATGACCAGCCTTACCACCATCCTGGCGCTTACGCCCTTGGCCTTGGGCATCGGCGAAGGGGCCGACGCCCAGGCGCCCCTGGCCCGGGCGGTGGTGGGCGGTCTGGCCGGATCATCGGTAATAACCCTGGTGCTGATCCCTGCCATCTACTCCTTGTTTCATCCCGACAAAGAGGGGAACCCGGCATGAGGTTTTCTTTACACTATACGCTTTGGCCGCTTTTGTGGGCGCTGCTGGCGGGCGGCTGCACCCTGCCCCTGGAGTGGCCCTACACCCCTGAGGAGACCAAGGCCCGTGTGGCAAAGAGCGCGGACCGTCCCCTGCCCCTGGAATCCATGCCCAAAATCGCCACCCCGCCGCCTTTGCTGAAACCGGACGCCAGAGGGGTGGTGAAGCTCTCCCTGGAGCAGGTGGCGATTTACGCCCTGGCCGGCAACCAGGACCTGGCCGTGGCCCGCTACGGACCGGTGCTGGCCGGGACCTTCCGGCTGGTCGAAAGCGGCGTCTTTGATCCCCAGGTCTACGCCGGCCTGACCTACAACCGCGAGAACGCCCAAGAGTACTCCTCCACCAGACGAACCACTTATAAAGAAGAGGAAACCGAGATCGAGGCCGGGACCGGGGTGAGGCAAAAGCTCCCCACCGGAACCACCATTGACCTGAGCCTTTCCCACACTGCCACAGACTCCAACCAGGAGCCGGACCAGCACAACCCCCGCCTGGGGCTCACCGTGACCCAGGCCCTTTTGCAGGGGTACGGCCCGGCGGTGAACCTGGTGAAGGTGCGCCAGACCATGCTGGGGGAACGGGCCAGCCTGTACCAATTGCGCGGCTTCAGCGAGACCCTGTTGGCGGACGCGGAGACCGTCTACTGGCAGTTTGTACTGGCAGGGC
>JASFOZ010000222.1:0-7070 GCA_050116255.1 Desulfarculaceae bacterium | reverse complement strand
GGGGCGTGGTGCGCTCCACGCCGGTCAATTCGGCATTGTGCGCCTTGATGGCCGTTATCGCCTCTGCAGGCAGGCCCTCCTTTTCCAGGATCTCCGCCGCCACTACGCCGTGTTGGGAAGGATTGTCTTTGGTCTGCTCAAAATCAAGGTCGTGCAGCAAGCCGGTCACAGCCCAAAGCTCTTCATCCTCTTCCAGCCTGCGGGCCAAGGCCCGGCATACCGCCGCCGAGGCCAGGCAGTGCTTGCGCAGGGTTTCCTCGGAGATCTGGGACTCCATCAGAGCTCTGGCTTGATCAAAATCCATAATTATCCTGCCGCCAGGCGCCGGGTTTTCTTCTTGAGCCGGCTGATGCGCCGCCGGTTGATGCCCACCATTTTGTCATCGCCGGCCTCCCGCGCCTTTTCCTGTTCCAAACGCAGGTCTTTGATCTTCTTTTTCAGCTTACGTATAGTGCCGGCATCCACCTTGCGTTTGGAGTCGTCCACAATACCACGGGCCTCTTTTATGGCGCCGATAAGCTCCGGCTTATTCATACTATGGACACCCACAATCCCGTCGATGCCCAAGGCCAACTCCCGGAGCTCCTTGGCGGTCATCTTCTCCAAAGGTTTTTCCTTTTCCTGCTTCTCAGCCATGATCGAACTTTTGCCTCCTCACCACTGCATCAGGGCCAAGGCCCTAAAAAAGCTAAGTTTGTTGAAATGGCGATTTTACTGGCTTTCTTCCCCCTTGGCAACCCCTTTTAAAAAAGGCTTAAACAGGTCAATGGGGACCGGGAACAAGGTGGTGGAGTTGTTTTCCGCTGCCACCTCCCTGAGGGTCTGCAGATAGCGAAGCTGCAAGGCCTGGGGATGCACGGCGATAATCTCTGCCGCCTTGGCCAGGCGCTCGGCGGCCTGGTATTCGCCCTCGGCGTTGATGATCTTGGCCCGTCTCTCTCTCTCAGCCTCGGCCTGGCGGGCCATGGCCCGCTGCATCTCCTGGGGCAGGTCAATATGTTTGACCTCCACCGTACTCACCTTAATGCCCCAGACATCGGTGTGGGTGTCCAGGATTTCCTGGAGCTGGCCGTTGATCTTGTCCCGTGCCGATAAAAGCTCATCCAACTCCACCTGTCCGCAGACCGAGCGCAGGGTGGTCTGGGCCAATTGGCTGGTGGCATAGAGATAGTCCTCCACCTGCACCACCGCACTGGTGGGGTCCATGACCCGGAAATAGACCACTGCGTTGACCTTTACGGACACGTTGTCTTTGGTTATCACGTCCTGGGGCGGCACATCCATGGCGACCGTGCGCAAAGAAACCCTGACCATGCGGTCGATTAAGGGTATGAGGATGATAAGCCCCGGGCCTTTGGCCTTGATAACCCGCCCCAAACGGAAGATGACCCCGCGCTCGTACTCGCGCAGGACCTTGAGGGCCACCGCGATGAACAAGATGACCAAGACCACAATGGGACCTAGGCCGGTGAGCAAGGCCTGCACAATACCGAAGATTGACTGCATGATTATTCACCTCCCTTTAGGGGAGCCCCTGGTTAGATATCTTTTTCTTTCACCGGATCCACTTCCACCGACAAGCCTTCGGCCCGGCGCACCACTACCTCCTGCCCCGGCACCAAGGCCTCGCGGCTGCGGGCCCGCCACAGCTCTCCCTGCACCCGCACCCGGCCCGAGTCAAAGACCACGCCTTTCTCCCCCACCAGGCCTTCCATGCCCGTGACCGACTTTTTAAGCTGGGCCCGGCCGGCCAAGTAGGCCACTGTGGCGAAAAAGAGCATGGCGGTCCCCAAGGTGGGCACCAGCACCGCCCAGGAAATGGCCACCAGATCGTCCTCGCTTTCAAATAGCATCATTGAACCCAAGAGCAGGCTCACCGCCCCGGCCACGGATAAAAGCCCGTAGCTGGTGACCTTGATCTCGGCGATGAAAAGAACCACGGCCAGGCCGATCAAGGCCAGGCCGGCATAAGACACCGGCAGGGCGCTCATGGCGAAAAAGGCCAGGATAAGGCTGAGGGCCCCCACCACCCCGGGGAATATGGACCCGGGATTGCTCAGCTCGAAATATATCCCCGCCATGCCCACCATCAGCAGGATAAAGGCCAGGTTGGGGTTGGCCAGGGCGGAGAGGAGCTTTTCCCTGGCGCCCGGCTGGTGGAAGACCATGGTCTTTCCCTTGGTGGAGATGCGCTTTTTACCGGCTCCGGTGGTGACCACCTTGCCTTCCACCGCCTTGATGAGGCTCCCCAAGTCCGGGGCGATAATCTCCACCAAGCCCAACTCCTTGGCCTGGCCGGCGTCGTAACTCTTGGCCTCGGTCACCATCTCTTCGGCCAGTTTGGGATCAATGCCCTTTTTTTTGGCCAGGCTGACGATCAAGGCGGTCAAGTCGCTGATCGCCTTTTTGGCCATGGTCCCCTCAATCTCCTTGCCCCCGGCGGCGACCGGAGACGAGGCCCCCATGTGGGTGGCCGGGGCCATGGCCGATATATGGCCGGCCAATACCAAAAAGGCGCCGGCGCTGGTGGCCCGGGCTCCGGGCGGAGAAACATATACCGCCACCGGCTGTGTGCATTTTAAGATGGCCTGTGCCATCTGGCGCATTGACTCCGCCAGACCTCCCGGCGTATCCAAGGTAATCACGATCAGGCCAGCGTCCGCGGTTTCGGCCATGGCCAGACCCCTGAGCAGATAATCAGTGGACCCGGGATTAATGGTGTCGTTTAGTTCGATGACCCATATCGGCCCGCTGCCCTGGGGCGGCTCCTCCGCCCCGGCGGCCAGGGGGGCTGCAAGCAAAATCAGAGCCGCCAACCAATGCGCCAGTCTCAACCTCATAGCTAATCTTCCTCAGGCCGGGTTTTTGCCAGGGCCCGGACCAGCTTCTTCATATCCTGGTAGGCCTCCCGCTTTCTTTCCGGCTGGCGCAGCAAAAAAGCAGGATGAAATGTGGGCAAAAGCCGGTGTTCCCAAACCTGGTGCCAATTTCCCCTCAAGGCGCTTATCGGCGCCTTGGTGCTCAACAGGGATTGCGCCGAGGGCCGGCCCAGGGCGCAGATTATCTCCGGGTTCAGCGCCTGTACCTGGGCCTCCAGAAAGGGCCGGCAGGCCGCCGCCTCCTCGGGCAGGGGATCGCGGTTTCCGGGCGGACGGCACTTGACTATATTGGTGATATACACCTGGCTTCGCTCCAGCCCCACTGCCTTTAGCATGCGGTCCAGAAGCTTGCCCGCCGGCCCTACAAAGGGCACCCCCTTTTCGTCTTCACGCGCCCCCGGGGCTTCGCCGATGAACATTATCCGGGCCCTGTCCGGGCCTTGGCCGAAAACAATGTTGCGCCGGCCTTTGTGCAAAGGGCACCTAGTACATTGTCCCATCCCTTGACGCACAGCTTCAAGGCCGGATTCTCCGTTTTGGGGGGAGGGTTTGGGGGGTAGGAAATGGGAAAGAAGCTGATCCAGTTGGTCCGGGCTTCCCAGGACCTGGCCCAGCCCCAAGCGCCGGCGGCAGGCAAGATTGGCGGCCAGGGCGGACAGTTCCCTGGGCATAGCCATGTCAGGCCCCCGGCCGCTTCAGCATCTGGGCCAGGCGCTCACAAAGCAAATCCGCCACCTCGCGCTTGCTCATCAGGGGCAGGTTCTCAACCTCTCCCTCAGAGTTTATGAAGTGCACCTGATTGGTGTCAGAGGCGAAACCAGTATCAGAACGGCCGACGTCATTGGCCACCAGCATATCCAGGTTTTTCTTTTTCAGCTTCTGGCGGGCGTTATCCAAAAGGGATTCAGTCTCAGCGGCAAACCCAATTAATATGCGCCTGTCTTTTTGGCGGCCCAGCTCAGCCAGGATGTCTTTGGTTGCCTCCAGCCGGCAGTTCTCTTCCAGGCTGCCGTTTTTCTTGACCTTCTGCTGGGCGCACTCCACCGGCCTGAAGTCGCTGACCGCTGCGGCCTTGATTACGGCATCTGCATCCGAGGCCTCGGCCATCACCGCCTGGTACATCTCTTCGGCGCTGGTGACGGCTACGGTCTTCACCCCCTCCGGCGGCTGCAAGTGGGTGGGTCCCAAGATCAGAGTGACCTCAGCCCCTCTGGCCCGGGCGGCGCGGGCCACCTCCAGGCCCTGCCTGCCGGTGCTGGGATTGGAGATGTACCGGACCGGGTCCAGGTGTTCCCGGGTGGGCCCGGCGGTGACCAGTACTTTGAAGCCCTTTAGCTCGCCGCTGAAAAGGGCTGCTGAGATTTCGCGGGCGATCTCCGCTGGTTCGGCCATGCGGCCCGGGCCTTCCTCACCGCAGGCGGTGGCCCCGGAAGCCGGGCCCACAATAAGCACCCCCCGGCCCTTTAGCCGCTCCAGGTTTTCAGCCACTGTGGGATGGGCATACATCTGGGGGTTCATGGCCGGGGCCACGATTACCTTGGCCCTGGTGGCCAGCATCACCGTGGACAAAAGATCGTCAGCCAGGCCCAGGGCCGCCTTGGCCAGAAAATTGGCCGTGGCCGGCGCCACCACCACCACCTGGGCCCAGCGGGCCAGCTCAATGTGGCCGATGGCCGCCTCCTGGCCGGGGTCGAACATATCCCCAGCCACCGGCCATCCCGTAAGGGCGGTAAAGGTGATGGGCCCCACGAACTCGCGGGCGGCGCCGGTCATGATCACGCGCACCGCCATGCCCTGCTTGGTCAACAGGCTGGCCAGCTCCGCCGCCTTGTAGGCGGCGATGCCCCCGGTCACCCCCAGGAGCACCTGGGCCTTGGCTGAGTAATCATCCTGCATGGCTACAACGCAGGCGCCACCCATATCTCGACGCGGGTGGAGAGGGTTCCCTCGATTATGTGCACCACACAGGTCTTGCCTTTTTTGGCGAAAAATAAGGCCACCTGGGGATACTTGAACGAGCTTTTCAGGGCCCAGTTGTCCTTGGCCATGCCCTCCACGAAAAAGTTGACCAGGCTTTCCGACTCCACCCGGTCGGTGAATACCAGAAGACCGGCCTTGAATGCCCCCACCCGGAAGAGAATGGATTGGTCTTTTTCGAGATCCAGGCTGTTGGGCACCTGAATATCGTCAAAATCATAATAACGGCCCACCGGCCCAGCCGGCTCCCCAGAGGCCTGTTTACCGGTCTGGCCTTTGTCAGAGTCCATCCACGCGCAGCCCGCTGCCAAACCGAAAATCAATATCATTCCCCAGAGCAGCACTTTATTGCTTAGCTTCATGGACCCCTCCCTCTATAAAGATACAAACTATCTGCTAAATAAGTTCATCAACCTTCATGGCGGGCCAGCAGCAACTCCGCTAAGGACGCCCGCGACGATTTGGGCTTTCCCTCGCCAGGCCAGCCAATTACTATCACCGCCATCAGTTCCAGGCTATCATCCAAATCCAAGACCCGGCGCACCTCGTCCGCGCTTTTAAGTATCTCCCCCAGCCACACCGCGCCCAGGCCCAGGCCGTGGGCCATCAGCAGCATGTTCTGCAGGCAAGCGCCCACGGACTGATAATCCTTGACCGGCTGGTACATAGAGGGTTTGTGGATAAACACCGGCACCAGAACCGAAGCTGATTCCACCACGCGGGTGTACTTGGTGAGCGCCCCGATTTTGCTTTTCATCTTAGGATCGCGCACCACCACAAAGCGCCAGGGTTGGTTGTTCATGCCGCTGGGCGCCCAGCGCCCCGCCTCCAATATCTTATCCACCAGATCGTCAGTCACCGGCTGGTCGCTGTACTTACGCACGCTGCGCCGTGTCTGAATGAGTTCCAGCACCTGATCAGATTCCAATTTCACCGCCTCCCTTATAACTTAAACGGAGTCTAGCCCATGCCAAGAGGCCAGTCAAGGCAGGTGAAACCTCTTGCGCCCCTGCCGAGGCCCGGCTAGACTGGTCTACAAAAAGGCCCATTTAACTTATTGTAAAGGCGTCATGTTCAAGAAGTTGAGTCTCATCTTTGCTTGCTGGTCTCTGACCCTGTTTTGGGGCCCCCAGGGGGCGGCGGCCGGCGGCCCAGTAACAGGCGGCCATATCATCCAGGGCAGCATCGGCGACGCCACCTCCATGATCCCCATGATCACCTCGGATACAGCCAGCTCCGATGCCCAGGCCCTGATCTACAACGGCCTCCTCAAGTATGACAAAAACCTCAACCTTACCGGCGAGTTGGCCGAGTCCTGGCGGGTGAGCAAGGACGGCCTCACCATCACCTTCAAGCTGCGCAAGGGGGTCAAATGGCAAGACGGCAAGCCTTACACCGCCAAAGACGCCCTGTTCAGCTACCAGTTCATGGTAAACCCCAAAACCCCCACTCCCTATGCCGGCGACTACCTCAAGGTGATTAAGGCCGAGGCCCCGGACGACCACACCTTCCGGGTCACCTACAAAGAACCATTTGCGCCGGGGGTGGCCTCCTGGGGATTGCCTCAGCTGCCCGCCCACTTGTTAAAGGGCAAGGACCCGCGCAAGTCCCCTTTGAACCGCAACCCTGTGGGCACCGGCCCCTATCTGCTCAAGGAATGGCAGACCGGCCAGCGCCTCACCTTTAAGGCCAACCCTGATTATTTTGAAGGCCGGGCCTTATTGGACCAGGTCACCTTCCGCATAATCCCGGACACAGCCACCATGTTCCTGGAGCTCAGGGCCGGGGGCATTGACTACATGGGTCTGACCGCCCTGCAATACCAGCGACAGACCAACACGCCTTTTTTTAATAATAACTATAAAAAATACAAATACTTATCCGCGTCCTACACCTATATGGGCTATAACATGAAGGACGAACGGTTCAAGGACGTGCGGGTGCGCCGGGCCTTCAGCCACGCCATCAACAAACAAGAGATCATCAAAGGCGTATTGCTGGGCCTGGGTATGGAGGCAACCGGCCCCTATAAGCCTGACACCTATTGGTACAATCCCAAGGTCAGGCGCTACCCATACGATCCGGGGTAGGCCAAGGCCCTGCTGGCCGAGGCCGGCTGGCGCGACCACGACGGCGACGGCTGGCTGGACAAAGACGGCAAGCGCTTTGAGGTGGTGATCATCACCAATCAAGGCAACGCATACCGCAAAAACA
>JASFOZ010000221.1:0-7078 GCA_050116255.1 Desulfarculaceae bacterium | reverse complement strand
TCTACAGCTATGATTTCATGGTTAGACGACATGCCGGGCAACTCCTCTGCTCAATCATTAGGCCCCGAGCCTAGCGGCCCTGGAGGGCGAGAGGGCCCTACGGTCTTGGCCTTGGCCAGCCTATTCCCCAACCGGTTCCGCCCCCGCCAGGCCGCCTTTAACATCCAGCAATTCTCCGCCTTGGCTGAGCTGTGCCGCTTTGGTTTGGTGGCGCCGGTTCCCTGCCTGCAATTGCTCACCCCGCCCAGACGTTGGCAAAATCCGCCTTTGGTCCATTTTCCGGTTCTGCGCCCAGTCTATTGGTACCTACCCAAGCTGAAGCGTCAATGGCATGGCCGCTTTTTCTTTCATTCGGCCTGGCCGGCATTGAAGAAGCTGGCCCGGCGGATAAAGCCTGAGGTATTGTTGGCCAACTGGGTATATCCGGACGGCTGGGCTGGGGTGCAAGCGGCCTCTGCCTTGGGCCTGCCGGTGGTGGTCCAGGCCCTGGGCAGCGATTTGATGATAGCGGCGCAAGACCCGGCCCGGCTCCCTTTAATTAAGCACGTCCTGGCCCGGGCCGATGCGGTCATGAGCGTCAGCCGCCCCTTGGCCCAAGAGGCCCGGCGGCTGGGCGCAGCCGGCGGAAAAGTCATGGTAGTGCCCAACGGGGTCAACCAGCTATTGTTCAGGCCCGCGGGCAAGGAGGAGGCCCGCCGGCGCTTGGGCCTGCCCCAGTCCGGCCCCCTGGCCTTGTTCGTGGGCAACCTGGTCCCGGTTAAGGGAATCGAGACCGCCCTAAGGGCTTTAGCTACCCTGCCGCATGTGACTATGCTTATAGTGGGGCAGGGGCCATTGGAGCCCAAGCTGCGCCTGATGGCCCAAGACCTGGGCGCCGGGGAGCAGGTGATTTGGGCCGGGCCCCAGGATCATGAACACGTTCCCGGATTTATGGCCGCCTGCGATGTGTTGCTATTGCCGAGCTTGAGCGAGGGCGAGCCTAATGTGGTTTTAGAGGCCCTGGCCTGCGGCCGGCCGGTGGTGGCCTCGGATGTGGGCGGCGTGGGCAGGCTGATCCAAAGCGGCCGCCAAGGCCTGTTGGTCCCATCTGGCGAGCCCCAACCCTTGGCCGATGCCATTGCCCAGGCCCTGCAAAGGGATTGGGACCCTGAGGAATTGGCCGCCTCGGTGCAAGAACGCACCTGGGGGAACAGCGCCTCTGGCCTGTTGGAAGTGATCCGCTCTACCTTAAAGTAAGGAAATATATTGGACCGCTGCCTGATCATAAGCTATGCATTTCCCCCCACCGGCGGGGTGGGCGTACAAAGAGTGACCAAATTCGTCAAATACCTCGGCAGGTGGGGTTGGCAGCCGGTTGTGGTCACGGTCAAGAATCCGTCGGTTCCCTTGTTTGACGGCTCTTTTAGTCAGGACATCCCCCAGGGAGCGGTAATCAAGAGACTGCCCACCCTGGAGCCGGGCTTGGGCGGTGAGAGTGGGGCAGGGGGCAGCCAGCCCCGCTTGTTGCAGGTGCTGAAGCCCTTTTTGTTAAGGACCCTATTTCCCGACCGTCATGTCCTCTGGCTGCCGGCGGCATTGCCCGGGGCCTTGGCCGCTGCCCGGCAATCCCAGGCCAAGGTGATTTTGGTCAGCGGCCCCCCCTTTTCCAGCTTTATATTGGGCGCTTTGGTGTCGCGCTGCACAGGGTCGCCCCTGGTGCTTGATTTCCGGGATGAGTGGAGCGGTTTTTTCACCCAGGGATTTGACCCGGGCCTGGGGGGGCGGCTCTGGCTGCGGATGGTGCAAGGCCTGGAGGGGCGGCTGGTGCGCAGAGCCAACAGGGTCATCGCCAACACCCAGGGGGCGGCTGACAGACTGCATAAGCTGTACGGCGGCGATGCCGCCAAATACGTCTGGATACCCAATGGCTATGATGCCCAGGATTTTGCAGCTCATGAGCCCGCGCCTGGAACCTCGCCACAGGAGGGGCGTATCCGGATCCTCTATACCGGCACGGTGTTTAAACCCCGCCCCCTGCATCATCTATGGGAGGGATTCAAGCTGCTGACTGAGGAGCAAAGGTCCAGGTTCCGGGTTGAGGTGGTGGGCCGGGTGTTGGAAGATAAAGAGGTGGAGCCTGATCTCCAGGGCTTGGAGGTCAAGATTAGCCCTTATCAGCCTCACCAGGAAGTGGTCCAGCGCATGAAGTCAACGGATGTGCTTTTACTCACGGCGGAAGACCTGCCCGGTCAGGAGCGCATGGTTCCGGCCAAGCTGTATGAGTACATGGCCGCCCAAAGGCCGGTGCTGGCCTTGATGCCCTGGGGCGAGGCCACCAGAATCGTGGAAGCCACCGGGACAGGCTGGGTCTGTCCCCCTGGCCGGCCCCGGGACCTGGCCGAGCTTCTAAAATCCTGGCTGGATGGGATCCGGTTTGAACCAAAGCCGCCACCTAAATTTTTTGACCGCTATTCTTTAGCCGGGCGGCTGGCTGAGGTTCTAAGCGACGCCTGTAGAAAAGGCCAAAGTTAAAACGGCCCATTTTGAGGGGATTTTCTTGATGGGGTTTAGGGCGCATTTGAGGCAGTCAAGAGGGCATGCCTTTATCAACCATCTGTGGTTTGGTGCAGGCGGGATGGCGGCAATGCCCATACTTTCCTCACAGGTAGTAACTCATGCCTAGGCCAAGTGAAATAACCGTCCTGCTGCCGGTGTATAACGGAAGGCCTTACGTGTCCGAGGCCATTGAGAGCATTTTGGGCCAGTCCTTTACCAATTTTGAATTGCTGATTGTGGAAGACGGCTCCACCGACGGCACCCCTGAAATATTGCAGAGGTATGCGCAAAAGGACGACCGTGTCAGGATTTTGTATAACAAAGAAAACCTGGGGCTGATAAAGACTTTGAACGTGGGCCTGGCAAATGCCAGGGGAAAGTACCTGGCCAGGCAAGATGCAGACGATGTTTCCTTGGGGGAGCGGCTGGCAGCCCAGTATGAATTTCTGGAAAGCCACCCTGAATATGTCCTGGCCGGGTCGGAGATTGAAATCATTGATGCCCAGGGAGCCAGAATCAACGCGCCCCGCCGGGAGGTCCACTCTGACGCCGCCATCCGGGTCATGATGCTTTTGCATAGCGCCTTTGTGGCCGGTACCGCCATGATGCGCCGGGAGGTGATCGAAAAAAACGAACTGCGTTACTCTTTGGATATGTTGCATGCGGAGGATTTTGATTTTTATTGGCGGCTGCTAAAGCACGGCAAAGGGATAAACCTCGAGGAGCCCTTGATGAAGTACAGGTTCACGGGAGGGAATATTTCCGAGGTCTGGCGGGATGTGGCTGAGGAAACCGCCAGCAAGATATCCTTTCGCAATTTACAGGAAAGCGGTTGGCGGCCCGCGCTTTCGCTGCAGGAGGTGCGGAAAATCCGAGGGACACTGGCCCCAGACAGCCCGGCCCAGTTGCAGCATTTCCAGCAGATAATCTCGTCCTTAAAAGAGCTGGCTGGCCTGGCCCAGCAGGCCTATCCGGTTACCCAGGCAGAGCTGAAACTGATTCTGGGGTTATGGTGCCATAAGGCCCTCATGCGCCTGGGGCCGGACCTGTCGCGTATGGACAAACTGAAGTTGGCCTATACCCTGTATAGAATTGACCCCGGCGGTGAGACCTATGTTCTTTTTAACGCCCTTTCCCGCCGGTTTTCCGGGGTTCTCAATCGCCTAAAGCCAATGCGGCCTAATCAATAAGGGCAGCGCCCTTACACAATCCTGCAAGGAAACCCCTTCGGCCATATCGCGCATCCTGCCCAGGGCCTGCAAAAGGCTCACGCCCCCGGATTGATACTGGCTCCAGGCCAGTCCCATGGCATCGGCTGCCTGAATTTTCTTTAAGAAACGGGGTGGATCACAAAGGCGTTTTTTAGCGGCATCCCGGCCCTGGGCGCCAAGGGAAGCCATCTTCCGGTATGGCTCGGCCAAGGCCTGAAAGGTCTGGGACCAGGGCAGCTTTTCCGCAGTCTTTCTGGCTTGGGCACCGATCCGGTCCGCCAGCTCCGGGGAAGAGGAAAGCAAGGCCACTGATTCTGCCAGGGCCGGGGCATCGTCAGGCGGGGCCTTGAAACCGTTAACACCGTGCTCTATGGTCTCCGGAACCAAGCCCACGCTGGTGGCCACCACCGGCGTTCGACAGGCCATTGCCTCCAAGACCGTGCAAGGGCCTCCTTCCACGCGGGCGGTCATGAGAAAGGCATCCAGACAGGAGTAAAAATGAGGTAGCAGCTTAGAGGGCAGATAACCGGCGTCGTTGGCCGAGACTCCGGCCTGGCGCAAGGACTCCACCTCTTCACCCCAGCCCCCGCTGGTGAAGCTCACGTGCAGATTGCCGATCCGGCCGGCCGATAGGCGGACTACCTCCAGGAATGTGTCCACACCCTTGCGGCGGGCGTCCCGGTCACTGCCCTTGGAGGCCATGAAGCCCAGAACAAAGGCCCCATCGGGAATGCCGAACTTCCTCCGGTCAGGAGAAGGGACTTTCTGGAATTTGACGGAGTCGACGCCGTGGCGCACCACATAGAAGAGCCGGTCCCGGCGTCCGCCCATCTCTTGAATGGTGCGCGCCCATTCTGGGGTGCAGGCCAGGATTATCTCGCTGTTATCTACTGCCACCTGCTGCTCGGGGCTCCAGGTGGTGACATGATGCAGCCAGGTCATCATGGGAGGGTGTTTGCCGGGAGCGGCGCGCACTACCAGGCTGGCAGCGGACTCGTCCATGGCCTGAATAAAGTCGACCCGCCTCAGGAGGGCCCTGAAGATGTCGGCGCGGCGGGTGGCGATCCCCTCGGTTAGAAAATAGAAATCATATAGGTGTGAGAACAAGGATATGGCCTCCAGGGCCATTTTTCCTTCGATCCAATGGGCCACATTGGGCATGATCAAAACTTGGGGTTTTGTGAAGGCGTTGTTCATGGGAAATGTTTTCTTGTCTGCAATGACTTACAAGGCGCATCTTCGGGCGAAAGCGTAATTATACACGCCGGTTTTTATTCTCCTCTTTTTAAACCTTGCTGCCAAAGGTGGATTTAAATTCTCTGAGCTTGTTTTTCCAAAGGCTTTTTTCTGCTTGGTCCAGGCTCAATACCCAGACAAATCCTAAATAGACCAAACTCATCAATATGAAGGCCAGGGCAAGTTCCGCCCAGGTTGCGATCAGCCAATGTTTGAAGACCAGCCACATCGGCAAGGCGGTGGCGGCGCCAGCCAAGGCGGCGCGTCCGGGGCCGGCCGTCCAATACTGCAAGAGAGGCATTTGTACAATACGGCAGGTGTAGGTGGGCACCAGCCATATTTTCAAAGACAATAAGCCTATGGCCACGGCCAGGGCGCATCCCAGGCCGCCGAGCCTGACTGATAACAGCCAGCAGAGCAGGCATATCAACAAGGCCTCACATATACTCACCAAACCTGTATAAAGATGCCTGCCGGCGCTGGTCAGAAGGACGTCGCAGGGGCATATAGACAGAGAAAAAGTCACCGGCAATACCATGATATGCATCATGGTCACGGTTTTTTGAAAGGCCTGGCCCAGCCACAGATTTATAAACGGCCCCCCCAGAAACAAAAAACCCAGCGCCACATAGGCGCCGAGGAGGCCGGCATAGAGGCTGCTCCGGACCAGCAGTTCCCTCATAGACTGAGTTTGTTCTTGGGCCGCCATGGCGAAAAACCGGGGTCCGGTTACGCCCACACCCATGTATATCAGGTTTATCTCATTGGTGATCAAGCGGTTGGCGACCCCGAATACAGCCACGGCCGAGGGCGCGGCCATGGAGCCCAGGATCAAGATAGGCGCCCTTTGTATGAGGTAGTTGGCGATGTTGCCGGGAAGGGTCTTGCGGCCAAAGATCCACAGGTCTTTAAAAACCTCACGGTCAAAGGCAACGCCAGGCCTGCTGCCCAAGGGGACATAGCGGCGGCTAAGGGTATAGGACGCTATATACGAGCATATGGAAACCGAGGCTTCGGCCAAAGCCAGTCCCAATAGGCCCCCTCCCCCCAATAATACCGCCACCACCAGTCCGAATCGGGCCAAGGCTGACCCCACTTCCACCGCGCCCACCAGATCTATGCGCTCTTTGGCCCACAACAGGCCCTCAAAGGCCCGGTTGGGAAAACCCAGGGCAATGGAGACCCCCAGCGCCATCATGGCCAGCCGGGCATCGGGCACCGTTGCGGGAGCGATATTGAAGATATCCGGGAGCCATACCACCAAAGCAGCGGTGGCCATCAACACAACCACGGCTATGATGAAAAACAGGCTTAAGCAGGTTGAGGCGACCCTCAGGGCATGACTGCGGTCACCTTTGGCCAGGTCGGCGGATACCGCCCGGATAAGCCCGATGCTGAAACCTATATCCAAAAAAGAGAAAAAGAAAGAAAGGGCCACCAACAACAGCCAGGTGCCGTAAGTGGCCTTGCCCAGGTGGCTGATAATCAAAGGGGTTAGGATCAGAGCCAGTAATTGAGATAAGAATAAAGAAAGCCAGCGCACGGTGGCGTTGCGTAATATCATGCAAAGGCTCGACTTTCAAAAGCGGCGCTGGCCATAGGTTCGCCTCGGGAACTGCGTTTGCGATTGGCCGCTTATGCCTATGAACTTATTGGGGCGGCTGCAGCAAGCCTATTTAATATGTTAATAGTGTCGGCAATTAAAGAAATTTGGAAAATGATAAAGATGAACCCGAATTCCAATTTCTTGGTTGCGGGAATTACCAAATACTCAAGAAAGTGATTTCAAAGCAATCATGGAAAACATAGCCCTGGATAATTACATTATGCCTCTTGCTTTTGAGTAGCGGTAAAATACTTCTATTGTATTTTGTCTCACATCTTTTCCAAGTTAACTTGGTCAGCAAAGGCCCGGTTCAACTCATCCGCGAGACTCTGCATTTTTTCCTCGTCCTCACACTCGACCACCAGCATACGGTCATCCAGTAATTTAAGCCGGCCATATTTGCTGAAGATCTTATTGGCCTGGTTAACGTCTACGGTCACCCATCCCTTCATGCGGGACAGAAGCTCCGGCCCTTTAAGTGGCCTTTCTA
>JASFOZ010000220.1:0-7087 GCA_050116255.1 Desulfarculaceae bacterium | reverse complement strand
GGACAATGTCCGCCACTTCCTTGATGGACCCGGGCCGGTCCTCCAAGGAAAACGCAAACAAGGTGCCGCCCCGGTAGATGCCGGTTATGGTGGTCAGCACCCTGAAGACATCGCCCTGGGAGAGGATGCCCACCAGGCGGCCGTCCTCCACCACCGGGATGCCGGTCACGCGATGCTCAAGCATTATCACCGCCGCCTTTTCCACCGTGTCCAGGGGGTTGATGGCGTAGACCTTGCGGCTCATGATGTCTTTGACCTTGAGTTCGCTGAGCAGATAGTACAGCTCGTGAACATCCAGGGTGGTGGCCTTGCTGGGGCTGGCCTCTTTCAGGTCGCGGTCAGAGACAATGCCCACCACACCGTCCTTGTCGTTCACCACCGGCAGATGGCGGATGCTGTTTTCTTTCATCAATTGCGAGGCCTTCATCACCGAGGTCTCAGGCGTGACCTTGATGGGATCGGTGGTCATCCAGTCCTTGACCAGCATGGGAATCTCCTCCTGATTGGCGAACCGCAAAATAAAAAGGACCCCCGCCGCCGGCAATCTTCCCACCTCGTGGCGGATAGTAACTATCAGGGCCCTTGTCCTCTATTTATATCAAAGATACAATCGCCTCAGGTGGCATTTCAAGCTAATTCGTGCAGGCGAAGAACGAGTCTATAATTTGGAAGCAGGAATTTCAGAACTGGGCCAGGGTGAAGGCCTGGATTTCTGGCTGGGCCCGGACAGCCCCCTGGCCCGAATCCTAAGCGATTTCGCCCCCCGCCCCGGCCAGCAGGACATGGCCACAGCGGTGCTGCGGGCCTTGACCCGGCAGATACCCCTGCTGGTGGAAGCGGGCACCGGCACCGGCAAAACCCTGGCCTATCTGGTGCCCTCGCTTATTTCCGGCCTCAAGACCGTCATCAGCACCGGCACCCGCACCCTCCAGGACCAGGTGAATGACAAGGAGCTCCCCCTGCTCAAGAGGGTGATGGATCCCTCCCTGCGCTGGGCGGTTCTCAAGGGGCGGGCCAATTACCTGTGCCGCCGCCGTCACCAATACTTCAGCAGCCAGCCGGACCTGGGCCTGCCCGGGGCCCAGCCGGGGCTGGCGGCCTTGGCGGCCTGGGCCTCTGACACCAAAAGCGGGGACCTGGACGAGGTGCGGGGCGAGGGCTTAAGCGAGGCGCTGCTGGCCGAAGTGACCGCCAACTCCGAGCAATGCCTGGGCGGACGCTGCCCCCAGCGGGAGGATTGCTTCCTCCTGGAGGCCAGGCGCCGGGCGGCAGAGGCCCAAATCGTGGTGGTCAACCACCACCTGTTCCTGGCTGACCTGCAGCTTCGGCTGCAAGGACACGGCGAGGCCCTGCCCCGCTACCAGGCGGTGGTCTTTGACGAGGCCCATTTGCTGCCCGAGGTGGCCACCCAGATCTTCGGGGTCAGCGTCAGCCAGGCCAGGGTGAGCACCCTGCTGCGGGACATCACCCGGGAGGCTGCCGGCCGCAAAGAGGCCCAGGAGGCTGCGGCCACCTGCCACCAGGCCTGGCAGGGCTTTTTCGGCGCCCTGCGCAAGCTGGCCGGCCCCGCCCCCAGCCTGGCCCTGAGCCAGGCCCAGCTTGAGCGCCTGGCCCCGGATGGTGAAAAACTGGGCCGGTCTCTAGAGAACCTGGCCGCCGCCCTGGGAGATGAAGACGAAGAAGAGGCCCTGGCGGCCCGGGCCCAGGGCCTAGCCATGGACCTGGAGGCGGTGGCCCAGCCGGTGCCCGGCGAGACCGTGGCCTGGGCCCAGGTCAGCAAGCGGGGCGCGGCCTTGAATCTCTCACCCGTGGAGGTGGGCCCCCATCTGGAGGCTGCCCTTTATCAGGAGATGAGCCGGCTGGTCTTCACCAGCGCCACCCTGGCCGCCAGCGCCGACCTGGACCCCATGCGCCGCCGCCTGGGCCTGGACACGGACACGGTCAAGCTGGTGGTGGCCTCGCCCTTTGATCCCGCCTCCCAGGCCCTGCTCTATGTGCCTGAGAAGATGCCCCCGCCCCAGGACCCAGGCTTTGCCCAGGCAGTGGCGGCGCAAGTGGAGGACCTGCTGAAGCTCAGCCAGGGGCGGGCCTTTGTCCTGTTCACCACCCACCGCAACCTGGAGGCGGTGAGCCAGATCCTGGCCGAGCGCCTGCCCTTTCCCTGCCTTGTCCAGGGCCAGGCCCCCCGGCTGGTGCTGTTAAAGCGGTTCGTGGAACAAAGCCCCAGCGTGCTTTTCGCCACTGCCAGCTTTTGGCAGGGGGTGGACGTTCCCGGCCCGGCCCTGTCCGCGGTCATCGTGGATAAGCTGCCCTTTGCCCCGCCGGACGACCCCCTGGTGGCGGCGCGCATGGAGCGCCTGGAAAAAGAGGGCCAAAACGGCTTTGCCCATTTGATGGTGCCCGAAGCCATCCTGGCCCTGCGCCAGGGGTTGGGCCGGCTCCTGCGCACCCCCCAGGACCGGGGGCTGTTGGCGGTGCTGGACGTACGCCTGCACACTAAATCCTATGGCAAACGCTTTTTAAAGGCTCTCAAGCCCGTGCCTTTGACAAGTGACCTCAAAGATGTAGAGAGATTTTTCTCCCTCGGCTAGCCCTGCAATCATGACCAGGGTGGCAAAATGGCTATTTATCCCCGGATTTGGAGTCCCCAGGCCTCCGGCGCGGTTCCGGGGGAAGGTCCTCTTCTGGTATGGTCTTATCGCAGATGGGGCAGTGGCAAAGTCTCTGAAGTGATCCTGGCACACTCACTATCTTCAAGCGGGCCCCGCATTCAGGGCAAGTCTTGGGCATCGTTCCCCCCACAGGTTCGAAAAACTAAACCGGCATCCGCTAATCCTCCCCTAGCCGGACGCCGACCTGACTATGTTTAGGCAAAGATGTTTATAATGAAGGCCCGACTTGCATAACACAATGCGCTTACAAAGGGCAAAGGCTTTATTGCCGGCAGGGTTTATGAAATTCTAAGGCTCCTGGGGGCTGGTTCTAAAATGATTAACCCCCCAAACGGGAGCAACAGAGTTAATGACAATAATATTAATCAGATAAATAGTAAAAATTCCCTAAAGATGCCTGCAGCCTTGGCGGGGGGCACAATTTCTTACAATACACAATAATTGATCAATGTTAGGCTTGGAGGTCAGGTGTGGAGATGTGTGATGCAGCCCCTGCATAAAGCCATGTTCTGGCGTGATCCGGACATAGACGGTCTGGAGATATGCCTTATGAAGCGCAGCGGTCATGCCTTTCCCAACCACTGCCACAACTACTATGCCATTGGGCTGATGGAGGAGGGCGCTTCCTATTGCCTGGGCCGCAGACGCAACGATTCCCTGATATTGCCCGGTCAAATAGCCTTGATAAATCCGGGCCAGATCCACTCGGGGGTGCCCCCCCAGGGGGTCCGGCCCACCTACCGCATGTTTTATATGCCCTTGGCCCTGGTGCGTCAGGCTGCTCTGGATATCTACGGGCAGGAGGTATCTTATCCCGAGTTCACCAGCCAGGTCGTCTCTACTCCCCAGGTGGCGGGCGCCTTAAGGCGGCTGCATAGTCTGGTGGCCCAGGGCGGGGAGAGGATCGCCAAGGACACCGCCATGGTCTGGGCCCTCTCCTGCCTGCTCACTCATTACGGTGAGCCCAAGCCTGTCTGCCGGGGCCCGGAAGAAGAACACCATGCTGTCACCGCTGCCAAGGACTATCTGCACGCCAACCCTGATCACCGGGTTTCCCTGCAACAGCTTGCTCAAATAGCGGGCCTGAGCCGCTACCATTTTCTGCGGGTCTTTAAAAGGGCCACCGGCATGTCCCCCTATGCCTATCACATCCAAAAGCGCATAGAACGGGCCAAGCGGCTCTTGATCGCGGGCCTGCCCATATCCGAGGTGGCCCTGGAGGCCGGATTTGTGGATCAAAGCCATTTTTCCCATAAATTCAAACAGATTGTCGGCGCCACCCCGGGCCAGTACATATCCTGCTGATCTAACCGGGTGTTGAAAAAGGCCTGCCAGGGCAATATTTTACAAAACAATCATCCAATACAAACGGCGGGCAAAGGACTATCCCTAGAGGCGGTTCCAGCTGAAAGGGGATAGACGCCATGAAGGCCAAGGCATCTCTGCCGGCCCGCCAATCTGAGCATAGCCGATCTCCGGCTCTGGTACCGGTCCTTCTCCCCCGGCTGGCCATAATGCTGGCGGTGCTGTTCTGGGGCGGATCTTTTGCAGCCATGAAGGTGGTGGTCCATTCCCTGGACCCCTGGTCGGTGATGTGGGTGCGCAGCACCCTGGCCCTGCTCCTGTTGCTTCCCTTTTCAAAAAAACTCTGGCCCCATAACTATCGCCAGGGCGACTGGAAGCTGCTGCTGCCCTTGATCCTGCTCATGCCCTGCCTCTATTTCCTGTTGGAGTCCTATGCCCTGTGCTACACCACCTCCTCCCAGGCGGGCATCATCGCCGCCGCGGTTCCTCTGTTTGTGGCCATAGGGGCCTGGCTGGCTTTCAGGGAGCGAATCACCAATCTCACCTGGGAGGGCCTGATCTTTTCCATATTGGGAGTGGCCTGGCTGACCCTGGCCGGGTCGCCCTCAGAGCAGGCCATAAACCCGGTCCTGGGCAATATGCTGGAATTCGGCGCCATGTTGGGGGCTGCCGGATACATGCTGTTGCTTAAGAAGCTCTCCCGCCGCTACAGCCCCTGGACCCTCACCGCCTTGCAGGCCCTGGGCGGCTCCATATTTTTTATGCCCGGGGCGGTTTCGGTCTTGGGCGGGGGAATGCTGGCCTGGTCATTGGCTGACACCCTGGGTCTTTTGTATTTGGGCTCCTGCGTGAGCCTGGGCTCTTTCGGTTTTTACAATTGGGCGGTCAGCCGTATTCCCGCCAGCCAGGCAGCGGCCTTTATCAATCTGGTGCCCGTGGCTGCGGTACTGATCGGCTGGTCGCAGTTGGGCGAGGCCCTCAGCCCGGGCCAAGGGGTGGCCGGGATCTTGGTGATCCTGGGAGTGTGCCTGTGCCAGATGGCCAACCGGCCTCGATGAGGCCGCTGCACCCTTGGGCCCCGCCAGACGCATGTTTTTGCCTGATTAACTCCATGATGTCCTTTAGGGCCTTGCGTGGGCGCAGGCCAGAGGCTAGACTTTGCGGGCTTTGGGTTTAAAGGAGATCGTATGCCTCATCCCCAACACCACGGCGGCCATCCCGGCGGCAGGCCGCCCGGACCCGATGCCCAGGGCGTACCCGCCCTGCGGCTGCTGGCCTGGGAGACCACCCGCCGCTGCAACCTGGCCTGCCTGCACTGCCGGGCCGGGGCAGAGGACGAGGTCTATCCCGGCGAGCTGACCACCGCCCAGGGCGAGGCCCTGCTCCAGGACCTGGCTGGTATGGGCAGCCCGGTGATCATCCTCACCGGCGGCGAGCCCCTGTTGCGCCAGGACATATATCATTTGTCCCGCTTTGGCACTGACTTGGGCCTGCGCATGGTCATGGCCGTAAACGGCCTGCTGCTCTCTCCGGAGGCGGCCCGCAGGCTTAAGCAGGCGGGCATCAAGAGGCTGTCCATCTCCATCGACGGGCCGGACCCTCAAAGCCATGACCAGTTCCGGGGACAGGAAGGGGCCTTTGCCGGCGCCCTAAAGGGCATGGAGGCGGCCCGGCAAGAGGGGCTGGAGTTTCAGATAAACACCACCGTAACCCGCTCCAACCTGGGCCAGATCCAGGCTATCCAGGAGCTGGCAGTGGAGCGGGGTGCGGTCGCCCACCATATATTCCTTTTGGTGCCCACGGGCCGGGGGCGGGCCCTCACCGGCGAGATCATCACCGCCCAGGAGTATGAAGATGTCCTGCATTGGTTCGCGGAGCAAAAGCCCAAGGTTCCCTTGGAGCTAAAGGCCACCTGCGCCCCCCATTACTACCGGGTGATCCGGCAGCGGGCCAAGGAGAAGGGCGAGAAGCTCGAGTTCAAGACCCATGGCCTGGACGCAGTTACCAAGGGCTGCCTGGGCGGCCAGGGTTTCGCCTTTGTCAGCCATGTGGGCCAGGTGCAGCCCTGCGGCTATCTGGAACTGAGCGCAGGCGATATCAAGGAGCAGCCCTTTTCCCGGATCTGGCGGCAGTCGGAGCTTTTCAAGAGGCTGCGCGACCCGGATCTGTTGGGGGGCAAATGCGGCATCTGCGAATACCGCAAGGTCTGCGGCGGCTGCCGGGCCCGGGCCTATGAGGTCTCTGGCGATGAAATGGCCGAAGAGCCCCTATGCCTTTACCAGCCGGCCGGTATTACCATTTAAATGTTACCTAAATTGGTAGGCGATACCCTCAAATCAAGATATAATTAATCATGGTCTAATCCCAAGCCCCGCCTAGACCAGCGGTTTGTCCCTGCCCTTAAACATTCCGTTTTTATTGACGATTTTTCAAGACCCGCCCCGCACAACTTAAAAAATCTGCCCCGTTGAAGGATCACCACTTAAATGGGCTCAAACTGCTCTCTTGACAACAACGTTAAGCTCAGGCCTCTTTCCTTGAAATACTCTAATAATCATAGTTATTTAGAGGAATTGTTCCACAAGGACTATGCCCGTAAATACCTAAAGCAGATCCGGTATGCCCTGGCTCTGGGAGCGGTTATTTATGCGGCTTTTATACCTTATGACTTGGCCTTTCTCTCCGAAGGGGCAACTCATTTAACCTGGTTACGTTTGTTGGTATCCGGGCCTTTGTTAATGGGCGTGTTTGCCCTTAGTTTTCATAAATCTTTCCTAAGATTCCAGCAAGCGGTCATATCCTTGGCTGCTTTAGGGACCGGTTTAGCATCAATTTTTATATCTACCACAATAACGCCTGAGTTAAGATACACCTATGTATTGGGTTTAATGGATATAATTATTTTTGTCTTTATCTTGATGCGCCTGCGTTTTGTTTGGGCCGCCACAACCGTTTTGTTATTGATCTCTTTTTACAATATTGCGGCAATCTGGATCATCGATTTTCCCCTTTATAAATTAGCGGCTGAAAACACCTTGTTGCTTACAGCGGCTATAATAGGCTCCTTGGGCTGCTACTGGCTGGAAAGATGCGCCCGCTATAACTATGCC
>JASFOZ010000219.1:0-7095 GCA_050116255.1 Desulfarculaceae bacterium | reverse complement strand
CTGGTGAGCAAGGAACGGTTATTCAAATAGGTGTCCATGAGCTTGAGGGCCTTGTCCTCGTCCTGGAGCTTATACAAAAGCCCCATAACAGCCAGGTTCATGGTGTAGTTGATCTCGCGGCGGAAACTGGTGCGGGGATGGGTCTGGAGTACGCGGTTAAGGGAGTCCAGACTCTTTTGGTATTGTTTTTTCTTGTAATAATAGACGCCTATCTTGACCTGCGCCAACTCGGCCACCGGGCGGTCGGGATATTTTTCCACTATCTCCTGGTAGACCTTGAAGGCGTCGGTGGTGGGCTTCACCTGGTAGATGCCCCAGGGATGCTCCTCATCCTTGGTGGGGGCCTCGGCCAGGCGGATGCGCGACACCAAGGCTCCGTCCGTCTCCGGGAACATCTCCAGCACCCGGGTATAGATGTCCCGGGCCGCCTTGTTGGCGTCCTCGAACAGATAGGTGTCCCCCACCCGGGCCAGGACGATATCGTTGTCAGCCAGGTCCGGCTTTATATTCAAGGCCCACAGGAAATAGGCGCGGGCCTCGGGGTAGTTCTTCATCTGGAACTCGGCCTCGCCGATATAATACAGAAGTTCGGGCTCCTCCAGACGGAGTTTGGGGTTGCGCCGGTCCATGTCCTTGAGCACCAGGCTGGCCCTTTGGTAGCGGGACATGGCAAACAAGGCCTGGGCCTGGCCCCAGTCCGCGTCTTTGCGGTATAGGCTGTCAGGATACTTGCTGGAAACTTCCCGGAACTCATCCAGGGCCAAGAGCCATTTCCCCTGGTTCAGATGGGCCTGACCCCTGCTCACCAGGGCCAAGGGCACATACTTGCTCTTGGGAAAGTCCTCGATCACCAGCTGGAAATAGCCGGCGGCCTTGTAGGTTTCCTGGGCCAGCATGGCCGCTTTGCCCATCATCAAAAAGGCCCAGGGCACCTGATCCGACTTAGGGTATAGATCCACCCCGATCTGGTAGTTTTCCATGACCTTGTCATATACCGGCAGGATCTTACGCTCGTGCAGGTAAAAGAAGGCGTCAGCCTTGCGGAAGGTGGCCTCCTGAGCCAGGGCATGCTTGGGGTAATTCAGCAGAAAAGTCTCAAACAGGTTCAGGGCCTCGTCATAGCGCCGCCCATCCAAGGCCTCTTTGGCCCGGTTGAACAGGGTCTTGGCCTTCTTGTCCTCCACTGCCTTGGGGCCCAGGACAGCCGCTTGGGGCGGGCGCGGCCCCTGGGGCTGGGGCAAGGCCGCCTCTTTGCCGGCCTCCTTTTGCTCTTGGGCCTCCTGCACCCGGGCGATCACCTTTTCGGCGCTGGCCGGGGCCTGGCCTGTAGAAGGGGCCTGGGGGCCGGCAGGGGCGGCGGCCGGGCCTTGACCCAAGGGCCCCCGGGGATGGGCCAGGGGCGGAGGCGGAGGCACCGGCGGCATGAGGCCGCGCGCCAATTGGGGCGTCTCGGGCGGGATATGGGCCTCAGACACCATGTGCAGCTCACCTTGGCCGGACTGGGTGTCAGGCGGCGGGACCCCTGCCTTGCCGGCGGCGGCCTGAGCCTGGGGTGGCGGCCCGGATGCAGCCTGGCCGGGTTGGGCCTGGGCCGGGGCGGCGGCCGTGGCCGTCTGCGCCTGGGGCGGCTGCGGAGCCGGGCTTTTAGCCGGGGCGGGTTTGGCCTGGGGCTTGGCTGTCAAAGATGCGTCCTTATTGTCCGCCGGGGCCTGGGCCGGAGGGCTGGCCGGCGGCGCTTTGGCCTGGGTCTGGCCGGGGGACCCCGGGGCCGCCAGGGTCATATCCAGCACCAACTTCTTGCCGTCTTGGAGGCGGAACAGGCGCTGCCGGTCCAAGGGCCGGGCCAGGGTGAGTTCAAGCTGCAAAGGATCGGGCTCCAGCACCCTTATTCCCAGTACCCGCCGGTCTTGACGGGGTAGGCGGGCTGAGGGCAGAATCCGCCCCTGTTTGAGGCTGAGCCTGAGGGTTTTACCCTGGCTGCTCACCTGGGCGGTGATGGCGGCGTCGGCCTCCAGCACCAGCCGGGTGTAATCAGGATGGGTTCCCAGACGCACGGCCTTGACCTGGGGTGCGGGTTTGGCCGAGACAGGGGCGGGGGCCGGGCCGGAAGGGGCTGCCGCAGGGGCCGGGGCCGGTTTGGCTATGACCTTTTCCGGCTGGGTTTTGGGGGCGGGCTGGGGCGGACGGCTGGCCGGGGCCGGTTTTTCTTCCGGCTTGGCCGGGGCGGGCGGCGGGGTGGATTCAGGGGCCGGTTTTTGCCCTGCCACCTCTTCCTCCACCGTGGGTGCGCCGCCCAGCTCCAGGGTGAGCTGGCGGCTGGTGGCGTCGTAAACCGGAAGCACCGTCACTCCCGGGGTCCGGGTGTGCACCAGCAGCATGACCCCTCCCCCGGGCTCGGGCCGGCTCTCCAGCGACTGGACCAGGGGATCATTTCCAGTTGCCGGGGGTTCTGCCTTTAGTTCCGCCCCAGGCAGGTGCACCACCACCAAACGGGGGTTCTTGAGCTCAACCTGGAACTCCAAAGAGCTGTCAGCCTGCAGGATCAGCCGCGAAACCTGGTGATTTTGCTCCAGGCGCATGCTGGTCACAGAGGCTGCCTGTATGGCCTGGGGCCAAAACAGGGCTGTGCCCAGGGCCAGGCAAGCCATCAAGCGGTATGGGCTTTTGAGACCTATGGACAAGCTCCTTTGCCGTTAAAAGGCCCGGTTTACTTTAAAAAGTGCGTGTTGCACACAAACCCAGCACATTCCCAGCAATAAGGATGCCAACAAAGGCATTTTGATAAATAATAGACATTTCGGAGGGATAATCAACAAAAACTATGAAAGAGTATTGGAGTTATGGGTTTTCTGCAAGCCATAGGCGTCAGGTTTCCGACACCGGCAGGGTTCAGGAGGACCCACTTTGATGGGGTGGGAAAGTCAACCCTTTTTTCTTGATTTTCTCCACCAGGGTGGTGCGGTTAAGACCCAGCAGGGCGGCGGCCTGGTTTTTAATCCCGCCGGTGAGTTCTAATGCCTGCAAGATCAGGCTGCGTTCCAAGGCGTCCACCTGGGCGTTGAAATCCAGTCCGTCCTCTGGAACCTCCAAGGTGTGCAAAACCGCCCGGGTCTCCACAAATGCGGCGGACGAAGCCTTGTCGCCGGCAATGTGCTCGGGCAGGTCCACTGAGGCAATGGTGTTTCCGTCGGCCAAAATAACCATGCGCTCCAAGAGGTTTTCCAGCTCGCGTACGTTTCCGGGCCAGGAATAACGCAACAGGCAGTCCACCACCTCGGGCAAGATTTTCTTTTCCCCCAGGCCCTTTTCCTGGCCCAGGCGCCTTAGAAAATACTGGGCCAATAGCGCAATGTCGCTTCTGCGTTCACGCAGGGGCGGCACCTGGATTGGCACCACATTTAGGCGATAGTACAGATCCTCGCGGAAAAGGCCCTGTTCCACCCTTTTCCCCAGGTCCTGGTTGGTGGCGGCGATGATCCTTATGTCCGCGTTGATGGTCTTGGCGCCGCCGATGCGCTCGAACTGGTGCTCCTGCAACACCCTTAATAGCTTGACCTGGAGCATGGGCGACATATCCCCGATCTCGTCCAGGAATATGGTGCCGCCTTCAGCCTGCTCAAAACGGCCCAGGCGGGTCTTGATGGCCCCGGTGAAGGCCCCTTTTTCGTGGCCGAACAGCTCGCTCTCCAAAAGCTCTTCCGGGATGGCGCCGCAGTTGACCGGCACCAGGGGATTGGGGTTGCGGGGGGATTGATAATGGATGGCCCGGGCCACCAGCTCCTTGCCGGTCCCGCTCTCGCCCAGAATAAGCACGGTGGTGTCCGTGGCCGCCACCTTGTGGATGAGGCGGAACACCTCCTGCATGGGTTTGCTCTGCCCCACGATGTTTTCCACGTCGTATTTTCGCCGCAGGCGGCGGCGGGCCTCACCTTGCTCCCGGGAAGCGCTCCGGTATTTCAGGGCCTCTTCCAGGGCCTTGGCCACGGCCTCTTTTTTAAGAGGATGGGGCATGACGTTGAAGGCCCCCAGGCGCATGGCTTCCACAGTATCGCTCAAGGAAGGCTTGGGCAGGATGACCATCAGCAAGGTGTCGGGAAAAAGCTCCTGAATCTGGTTTACAAAGGTCGGCGCCGAATCCAGCCCCCAGGACAAAAAGACCACGTCGAAATAGTCTTGCTCCACCATGGCCAAGGCCTCGGCGGTGCTGGATGCTTGTCTGGCGGCGGCCCCGGTGTTTTTGAGCAGGCCTTCTAGGAGCTTTACCGTGGCTGTTGAATCATCAACCATCAAGGCTGAGAGGCTGCTTTTTTCAGTGGGCATTTTCCCCCTTGCCATCCTGGAGGGTGTGTTTAGGCTGGCATATAACCGGCGTCATTTTTTCGACGCATCCTTAATATACATAGGAGAATCCTGAACAATTTGCAAGTTTATTTTAGCAGGGAGAGGCTGGCAATTCGCTAAATATTGGGTACCGAAGCCTGAGCCCCCTACCACATGTGGTGGACATAGCCTTGACTGCTAAATGTCAAAAAAATGTTGCCTAACCGTAGTTTGAACTCAGGGGCCAGGGCAGGGACATGTCACCGAAAACCAGCCTTGTCTACAATAAAATATGACACATACGATTTTGGCCGCCAGTATTGGGGCATTTTGAGGCGATTGCATGTGAACGGGGTTAAGTTGGCCTTGAGCGGGGGATGTATTTCCCTGAGCGCCAGGCCTGGACCAACTGGGCCTCGGTCCGGATCTCCAGGGCAAATTCCGTGAAGAACCGCCCCACATCGCGGGCAATATGGGCGTCGCTGCCTGCGCTTGCTTTAATCCCCAGGGCGGCGGTCCTTTCTTGGGCTGCCTGGTTTGCTGAGGTGCCGGGGTTGTTCATGAGGGAAAATTAACACAGCACCGGCTTGACATCTATGGTATTTGAGCATCTTGGTCCCGCTGCGTCGGCAACGGGCGGCAGCGGAGGCATCCCCTTTCCTGGGCGGGGTTCTGATGAACAATGAACCAAAACCCATGTGGCCGGCTTACCTGGCCCTGGTAACGGCCATGCTCATCTGGGGCAGCTCTTTCAGCGCCCTGAAAGTGGCCATGCGGGCCTACGACCCCATGGTGGTGGTATTTGGCCGCATGGCGGTGGGGTCATTTTGTTTTTTATTCTTCTTTAAGAAATTCAGGGGGGTGTCGGTCAGGAAAAAGGATATCAAGTATCTGCTTTTCATGGCTTTTTGCGAGCCCTGCCTTTACTTTATCTTTGAGGCCCACGCGGTTACCTACACCGCCGCCTCCCAGGCGGGCATCATCACCTCCATGCTGCCCTTGATGGTGGCTGTAAGCGCCTACTTCATTCTGAAAGAGCAGGTCAGCAAAAAGACCCTGCTGGGGTTCGCCCTGGCCATCGGCGGCGCCTGTTGGCTCAGCCTGGCGAGCGAGTCCACTGAAAGCGCGCCCAATCCGGCTTTGGGGAATTTTTTGGAGTTCGTGGCCATGATCTGCGCCACCGGCTACGTGGTCACCTTGAAGCACCTCACCACCAGCCTGTCTCCCTTTTTCCTGACCATGGTGCAGGCCGTGGTGGGATGCGCCTTTTACCTGCCCATCTTGTTTCTGCCCTTCACCCAAATTCCCCAGCGCCTGGATCCAACCTCTTCCCTGGCGGTGCTCTATCTGGGCTCCATCGTAACCATAGGCGCCTATGGCCTGTACAATTACGGGGTCAGCCGCATACCGGTGAGTCAGGCCTCGGCCTTTGTCAACCTGATCCCGGTATTCGCCATATTGATAGGCTGGATGGTTTTGGGCGAGACACTGACCATGGCCCAGTATTTGGCGGTGCTGCTGATCTTCGGCGGCGTGTATGTTTCCCAGCGCAGCAAATAGAACCCGCCCCCAGGTCAGGAGCGGGTTCATTTGGACTGGGGATATGGCAAGCGCGGCCCTATAAGCGCTTATACTGCCGCCCCCCCAGGGAGCCTACTTCAAGGTCAATCTTATTTCAGGGAACAGGTTTTCCGGTTTGCGAAAAGAACAGGCCTCGTGCACCAGGATGCCGATGGTCTGGCCGGATTTAACCTTCAGGTCAGCATACTCCAGGGTGGTCTGCACCACCTTGCCCTTTATGGGGGTTATGGCCGAGGGCTTGCGGCCCGGGAACCCCAGGGAGGACACAAGCTTTTCTTTTTTGTTTTCCGATTCCCCGGGGTAGCGCACCATGTTGATGGCGGCGAAACGGGCCACGGGCTTGGCCTTGGAAGACCCGCCGCTGCACGCCTTCATGCCGTTGTCATACTCTATACAGGCCTGTAGCTCGGCCATGTAGTCGTAACCGCTGAAGCCCTTGAACGAGCTGAGCTTGGCCCCGGTCTTTTTGTTGGCATCGGTGTCAAAGTAGATTACCAGGACTGTGCTGGCAAAATCAGGGGGCGGGTCCTTGAGCGTAGCCCCTATGGTGATTTTCTGGCCATCGCTTTTAATGGAGAGCTTCACCACATCAAAACCAGGGTAGGAGCCGCCGCTGGTGGTGATGGGGTTGACGTCCCCGGCCGGGTCGCTGAGCTCGATGCCGCCCTTGGCGCTTTTCACCTCTGCAGCGGCGGCGCCGGTTGCCACAGCCAGAGCCAAGGCAAAAAGGGCCAACAGGACTTTTGGACGGATCATGACATCCTCCTTGTGTAGATTGAGATTCGGCAGGCAGCGCGGCTTCATTCCCTGAAAAAGCCCCGCTGGGACTCCGGCCGCCTCCAGCCGACGCTGGTGGGGCGAAATGCGGCCTTTTGTTTCTCCTTAGATCAAGCGGCAGCCGCCGCGTGTGGCTCCTTAAGGGGCTATTTGATGCTCTTGGCCGGGGCCGGCAGCCGGTTGGACCGCATCCAGGCTCTTGTTCATTCATCTTGCCTGGCGTTTTCAGGTTTAAAACACGGCCTGAATGGGAGACGCCTTTATATAAAAAATAGTAGCCCATCTTGGTTTTAGCGGTCAACTGCGCACTTTCCGTGTGTAGGAGCAAAGTAGTAATGTCCGGATTGCGCAAAGTAGAAATGTCCTCTTTCCTGTTTTGTGGGAGGGAAGAGGATGGAGCTACTTATGAGTCAGAAG
>JASFOZ010000218.1:0-7100 GCA_050116255.1 Desulfarculaceae bacterium | reverse complement strand
TGGGCCTGGGCGTTGTCCAGCTTGGGGCAGGCCAGGGCAATACTCCTTCCCGGCAAGAGCTCGCTGTGCAGATTTGGGTATGCTGCTGCGGCGCAATCCGCCAGAAGAAGAAGGTCCTTTCCCTTGAGAAAAGGGGCTTGGGGTCCCAGAAGCTGCAACTTTATGGGCCAATGCCCCAACTGAGACTTGGACCTGCCTGCTGGTGGCGTTTTGGGGACATTGACGGGCTGGAGTTCCATGGCGGCGCTGGAAGGACAGCCGCAGGCCATGGGCAAATCTTGAGAATGCCGGGCCTTTTCCTCTGCTAGAAGCTCCTCCACCGCCTGCTCATCAAACTCTTGGGCCTCGCGCTGGATTACGCGCAATGCTCCCTCAGGGCACTCCCCCAGACAGGCGCCGAGGCCGTCGCAATAGATATCGTCCTTGAGGCGCGCCTTACCGTCCTTGATCTCCAAGGCCCCCTCGGCGCAGGCGGGTATGCACAAGCCGCAGCCAGTGCACTTTTCTTCATCTATTTCCACTATATCTCTAATATTAGCCATGGTTTTCCTCGCTTACCAAGGTGTTGGCCAAGTCAGAAAGCCTGGTCTGGCTGAAATATTGTTCCACCCGGTCCCCCACCTCATCGAGAAGATTCCCCAGAATGCAGCCGTTGTGGCAAACCGGCTTTCCCAACAGACAATGCTGTTTCTGTATGGGACCTTCGACACCTTGATAAACCTGCATCAGGGTGATTGCGGAGGCATCCCTGACCAGAGAAAAACCGCCGCCCGGCCCCCGCCGTGATTGCACCAACCCGGCCCGTCCCAAACGCTGCAGTACTTTGGCCAAATGGGCTTCGGAAACAGTAAGGGCCTTAGCCACCTCCTTGGTCGACATGGTCCTTTCTGTGTTGGCAGCCAACAGCACCATAGTGTGTAAAGCAAGTGAAGCCGCCTCTGAGATTTTTACTACGTGTTGCATGGGCTTCCCCTATTAAGTATTCTGGTACTAATATACTTATTTATGCCTCCCATGTCAACCCGCCTGGGTTAACACGTTGACATTAAAGAAAATAATCGGAAACAGACCTTGGCTAAGAAGCAATAGCTAAACCATTTTGGCAAATATCCAGGCCAAGCCCACGCCGCCCACCAGCAGAGCCAGGGCCAAGGCCTCTGCTTCTGTCCAGGGCTTGGTTACCTGGCTGGGATTGGGCGCCTTGCGCCACACCAAAACCGCCAACACAACCATACCCAAAATGGTCACGCCTAAAAGGCTGCCCAGCACCACCGAATTGACTCCGCTCGGAGCCTGGATTTTGGTCAAACTGAGGCCGTAAAGTCCAGGCCATATGCCGAATAACGAATAAATGCCCTCAATGAATCCAAATCGCAGATGGGGCAGAAGATGGAGCAGCCAACTATAACCCAGGCTCATAATTACTGGAAACCCAGCGATTATCCTTAACCAAGGATGGTTCAGCGCCGTCAGAGCGGGCACTAAACAAAGCGCCGCCAGGGGTGTGGCTAAAAAAACTGATAATATTATGTGCTCTCCGGGATCGAGTTCGCCCCCCAACCAGATCCATCCCAGAGCCAACACCAAAGGTGTCAGGGCCCGGAAACAATACTGGGTATGAAATCTGAAGGCGGCGGGTAAACCGCAAAGGGCCAGTATCAGCACCGGGCCCAGGGCCTGGGCAGGCTCTACTTCAGACCTCTGCACTATTGACAGCGCTCCGGCAAAGAACCAATCGCTTAAAAACACCAACAGCCATATGGGCGCCGCCAGCATCAAGCCCAAGAGCCATCGCCGGCCCACTCCTTTTGAGGTCAAGATGGTCTGGGCTGCCCCCCAGATCAAAAGGCCCACGGCGGCAGGAACAAAATCCAGGTGCAAAAGGCCAAGAATCAAGGCCGCAACTCCCAGCCCGGCACCCGCCCGCCAAGGTTGCGCACCTAATCTGTCCAGACGATCCAACCCAATAATCAACAGCAGCAGACACAAGGGTTCAGGCCGGACTTGTTGGCATAGGGTAATCAAAGGGGGTGAAAAAATGACCAATCCCGTGGCCGCCACTGCAACACCAGGAGGCGCTCCCGCCCTTAGCAGCCACTTCACCAAGACAACCACCAAAAAAGCGCTCCAAAGGGCTGTTACAATCAGTAATCCCAGCCTGCCGCCCACCCAAAAAACAGGGGCCACGAAGCCGGGGAAGAGCTCTCCCAGGTAGGCCTGCCTCCCTCTTTGAGGTGGCCTTAGGCCCGAGTCAGGCATGGAAATGCCCGGCTGGCCCTTCCTGGCAGGCTCCTGAGGCATGCCCACCAGCCGCTGGGCAGAGTAAAGGTAGCCGGATTCAGTGCTGGAAGGCCCTCCCGTTTGCTGGGCCCAGGCGGTTGCCAGAAATAAGATGACCAGCGCAGTAAGAAACAAGGCTGCACTGTGAGAACGGCCCCAGCCAACTACCCTCAGGGTGGTCCCGTTCAAAAAGCCCCGCCACAAAACCCAAAGCAATAATCCGGCCTTGATGGTTAAGAACCCCATGAAACATAGGGCCAAGGCAATATAACCGTTGCCCAGATACCCCCACAACAAAGGCACCAGCAAGACCATGGGCAACAGCAGATAGCACGCCGCATCCAGGGCGAGAACCTGGCGGCGGGCTTCCAGTTGCCGGGCGTCCCCCAGATTCGGCCACATTCGCAGGAGCAAGGCCAATGCCGCCGAAGGCAGCCACATGGCTGCGGGCAGCGCCAGGGAAGCGAAAAGGCCCAGGCTCAGTCTTTGCGGCCCTTCCGGCCAATATGGAGCGGGAGCGGATTGGGGTAATTGGAAATGCACCCAAAAAAAATAAAGCAGCACCCCGGTCCCGGCGGCTGCCGCCAGTTCCAAAAGCAATTGGGATAGCGTCTGGCCGGACCCTGGCCTGATGGTCATTGCGGCTCCACTTCCAGGCCTGCCGCCTTTTGCCCGGGCGTAAGGCAACTCACAATTAGTACCCATCACCCCCTAGGCTGCCGGACAAGCCTGTAAAACAACTCTTCGAGCCTAGACTAAAAAGCCTCTACGGGTCAATCTCTGCCGGCTCAAGAGCTTTAGCCGCGCGGGCGATGGGGCAGCCAATAGCCCTGGACATGAACCAAGCGGCTGGCATCCGCGGCAGGGCAGGATATGCTTGCCTGCACTGGCGCCTGGGTTGTGTAATCCGGGTCCCAAGGCATGAGAAGAACTCTTTCATCTCCCTTTACCCATAGGAAAGGCCTCACCGGCTCCAGAGGCATCCTCAGTTCCTTGGCCAGAAGATCTTCGAGGCGGTCAGCCTGGCCGAGTTCCCCCAGCATGATCACCTGCGGTGGGGCCAAAGCCGTTTTTCCCTCGTGATTTTGGGCCAAGGCCCTCTCCGGGGAAAGCCAAACCCCAGTGAGAGTTTCGCTACCGTCGCTCGAGGCCTTCTGGCCCGGAGGCATGCGGGCCAAAAAGAACATGGTGTCAAAACGCTGAGGCCGGGCGGCGGGAGTTATCCAGCGGGCAAAGGGCGTAAGTGCCTCCAGGTCCGGCGACAGCCCCAACCTTTTTAAGGCTATGGCCAATCCTTGGCCGCCTTTTTGAATATCTTCCCTCAAAGCGGCGGCCTCAGAAGGAGGCGCCTTAGCGGCCTTGGCCGGATCAGTGGCCAGGATAACGCCCGCTTCCTCCCAAAGTTCGCGCAAGGCACAGGTCCGGAGGCTTGGCTCCTGCCCTGAGTCCTGCCCGTCCGATGACTCCACCCTGCCTCCAGGGAAAACAAACCGCCCCGGCATAAAGCGGCTCTTTCCCTGCCGCTCCAGGAGCAGGATCTCAAAGGGCGTATCCGGTTCTGTCCCCGGCCGCAAGAGGATCACCGAGGCCGAGGGTTTTGCTTTGGGATTGGTCTTATCGCTGTTTTGAGAATGACCCATTATTTCCTGCCAAATCCAGAGTTGATAATTTGCCCGGGTTAACCTTTACTCTTTTGCCCAAAAGCTGGCAAATAAAAACCTGTACCCCTATTGACAAGGAATCTGAGGCGGATTATATTTTGAGCAAATGCACAAAATATTCGAGTTAGAATAATCTTTTAATTTACAAGGAGATACTTGTCATGAAAATTGCCGTTGCCAGTAGAGCTCCCGGAGGACTGGAGGCCGAGCCTTCAGCCCATTTCGGTCATTGTGATGCCTTTACGCTGGTGGAAGTAAATCAACAAGAGGTGGGGAATGTAGAGGTCTTGGCCAATGAGGGGCATGCCCAAGGCGGCTGCATGGCCCCGGTGATGCTCCTTAAAAATTCGGGGGTGGATGCCCTGGTGGCCGGAGGCATGGGCGCCCGCCCCCTGGCCGGTTTCCAACAAGTGGGGATCCAGGTGTTCTTCAACGAGGGAGCGCCCACAGTGGGCGAAGCGATCCGCTTGATCACCAGCGGCCAGGCCAGAGTCTTTGGCCCGGCCCAGGTCTGCGGCGGGGGCGGCGATACAGGCGGCTGCGGCAACCACTGAGAATCTTCCCTAAGAAACCAATTAGGGGTGTGCCTGAGGCCACCCCTTTTTAAATTCTAATTTTTACCGATCCGCCACCAGGCGTTGACTTGGGCCCTGTTTGGGACTAGTACTAGTTAACTCAAAAGCGCTAGCTTGCGGCTGCGCCGGGGAGTTTGGCGCCCCGGCTCTAACCCTGTAATTTGGTGACTGCGCATATGTCCAGAGAATCTTTGGCCCTGCATACGGATTTCTATCAGATCACCATGGCTGCCACCTATTACAGCCACCAGATGAACGGTGAGGCCACCTTCAGCCTTTTTGCCCACCATCTGCCCCCGGATCGGGGCTTTATGGTGGCCGCCGGACTGGAATCTGTCCTTAATTATCTGGAATCATTTGCTTTTAGCGATGAAGACATAGCTTACCTTGCTTCCTTGAAAAGATTTGACGCCAAATTTTTGGATTTCCTTAAGGGTCTTAGGTTTTCGGGTGAAGTCTGGGCCATGCCCGAAGGGACTGTGTTCTTTGCCGGCGAGCCCATACTCGAAGTCACGGCCCCCATAATGGAAGCGCAGCTGGTGGAAACATACCTGATCAACGTGATGAACCTGCACAGCATCCTGACCAGCAAAGCCGCCCGCTGCGTTATGGCCGCTGAGGGACGCATCTGTGTTGATTTCAGCCTGCGCCGCACCCAGGGTTTGGACGCGGGCCTGGCCGTGGCCCGCTCCTCGGCCATAGCCGGTTTTGCAGGCACCAGCAACGTGGCCGCGGCCAAGGCCTTTGGCCTGGTGCCGGTGGGCACCATGGCCCACTCTCTGGTTGAGGCCTTTGGCGACGAACGCGGCGCCTTTGAGGCCTTTGCCAAAACCTTCCCAGACCACACTGTGCTTTTGGCTGACACCTATGACAGCCGCAGCGGGCTTAAACATGCAGTGGAGATGGCAGTAAAGCTCAAGGAGAGCGGCCACAAACTGGTGGGAGTGCGCCTGGACTCCGGCGATCTGGTGATCATGAGCCGACGGGCCCGGGAAATGCTTAACCAGGCAGGCCTGGAAGGGGCCTCAGTGGTGGTCTCCGGCAGCCTGGACGAACTGGCCATTGCCCGCCTTCTGGCCGATGGGGCCGAGGTTGATATCTTCGGCATAGGCACCAAGATGGGTTGCTCCGCCGATGCACCCTATCTTGATTTGGCTTACAAGCTGGTCAGTTACCAGGATAGGCCCACACTCAAGCTCAGCTCGGGCAAGGAAACCTGGGCCAGTCCCAAACAACTTTGGCGCCGCCTGGATGCACAAGGTCACATAAAAGAAGATTTATTGGGTTTACGCCAGGAAGAACAAGATGGCCAGCCCCTATTGGAACCGGTGATGCGCCAGGGAAAGAGGCTCGGCCCGAAGCAGGATTGGCGTCAGGCCAAAGCCCGCTATGAAAAAGAGAGGCAAGCCCTCCCCCGGGCCTGCCTGCGCCTGGGAGGGCCGGTGCCCATCCAGGTGGAGGTTTCCCCTGCCCTCAAGGCCATTCAAGATGCCGCCCGCAGGGCGGCCCTCAACAACCTGCCCTAAGTTACCGGGGTATCCTTCCCCAATGGTTGTGTTAAGCTAAAAGTAGGCAAGCAAAAACACAACCGCCTGGTCTGTCCAGGAAGGAGATACCGGTGAGCATTATCACGGTTTCCGGGGAAATGGGCTCCCTGCGTGATGATCTGGCTGAGGAGATCTGTAACCGGGGCGCTCTGGAGTGTGTGGACCGGCGTACTCTCATGGATGCAGTCCAAGGGTTGGTGGACATCTCCCGCGATGAGCACCAGCTTTTGGCTGAACAAGGGCCGGCCATGCTGGACTTAGGCAACCGCCGCCGCCGCGTGTTCGCAGCTTTTTTGGAGCTGGTGGTTTTGCAGTATGCGGAGCGGGGCGGAGCGGTATTAGTGGGGCGCGGCGCCAACCTGCTGCTCAGGTTCGTGCCCGGAGTGCTCCGGGTGCGCACCGTAGCCCCTTTGGAGCTTAGGGCCCAACGCATCTCCAATCTGGAGGAGTTGGACCTGGACCGGGCCCGGCGTTTGGCCACGGTGGTGGATCAGCAACGCCGCGCCTACATTGCCCATGTCTTTGGGGCTGATTGGGCTTCGCCCCTGAACTACGATCTGGTGTTGAATACGGGCAGATTGTCCCTGGAGCAGGGGGCTATGACCGTTTTGGACCTTGCCGCCCACGCCGAATATCAGACATCGGCCGAAACCGGACGCATTCTCTCCGACATGGTTCTGGCCGGAAGGATACGCTGCAAGTTGGTGGAGTCGGTGAATATACACGCCCTGGAAGTGGAGAGCGAACAGGGAGTGGTGAGGGTGAGCGGCTATGTGGGCAGCCAGGCCGATATGGAAACGGCCCAGAGTATGATCGCTGAAGCGGATGGTGTGGGAAGGTTTGAATCACAGTTGGAGGTTTCACCCTCTCTGATGAAAATTCTGCCCTGACCCCCAAACTGAGAGCGTTGCGCGGGGGCGTCCTGCCCCCGTGCAACCTGCCGGCATAATCCTAATCTCCGAAGTCGAAGTTCAAAGTGGCGTCAACACCGGCGTCACGGGAAGTGCCTACTTGGCTCTCCAGAAAGAGCCAATCCG
>JASFOZ010000217.1:0-7106 GCA_050116255.1 Desulfarculaceae bacterium | reverse complement strand
CCCTACGCGCCTAAGTATACCTATAACCTGGATATGCAGTATAGAGCCGAATGCGGCCTCTTTGCTCGAGCCGATCTTTTGGGCACCGGATCTTTTTATGGTGACGCCGCCAACCAAGCCAAACAAAATGCATACACAACCGTTAATTTTCAATTGGGATATAAATTTGATTCCTTTGATTTCCGGTTATTGCAAACTTCAAAATTCATAGCTCAGCCATTAATCCCTGTTAAGCCATTTCAAGGGCCTCGTTTTCTTCGCGCCGTACCATCTCCTAGCGCACCAGGCAGCTCACCAGCACATCACCCTTGAATGCCAGGCCCAGCTCTTTCCCGGCACCGCTGGCAGGAATCCTAAAAACAATCGAGTATCCCACTCCTGCGCTACCCGGCCTATTTTATAGCTCTTGAGGAGATGAGGAGTTTTCCAGAATCAAGATTACAGCCCCAATGGGATTCAAACCCGTGTCTTCGGTTCATTTAGCCGGTGTCGCCGCTATCTAAAATTAATGAGTGTAAACCGAGGCAAATCAGGGCTCGGCCTCTTAGGATTAAAACCGATTCTCCGCAGAATCAGTGAGTTAATAAAACTAATATCAACAACCCCCCGGACCAATCTGGTTAGGAGGAGGTTCTTGTCCAGAGGCTTGCTGAGAAGGAGTTTCTAAGGATTAGGACGCAGAAGACATCACGGGGCCCGCTAAATGGAGACAATCTCTTGCATTTGCCTGAGAGTACCAGCAAACAGCATTCAATAGGTCCGTGACTATTCTATGCCCAGCATCTGTTTTACGCGGTTCACCTTGTCTTGCAAGTCAGCCTGGCGGCCGATCATGATGCGCTGGGCCGTGGGCGGCCCGGCACCGTGCATGGACTCGATGAGATAGCCCACCGCGCCCGCGCCCGCGGTCAGGTTCTCAATCAGCCTGAGCACCTTCATGCGGTCCATCACCTCATAGTCCGGGTTGGCGGCCAAATATTTCCTGATGTAGGGGCCGGCCACCGGGTCATTGAGGTCGGCCTCGGCCGGCATGGTGCCCAACAGCCCGCCCGCGATGTCCGTGGCCAAGCGGGCCAGATCATAGGGGAAGCGGGTCACATTCAGCTTGCATACGTTGGCCAATAAAAGGTCCACCAGAAATACGCCCGAGGCCGTGGCCTGGCCCATGGCCGAGCAGGCGATGCCGCAGGAGTAGATGGTCTCGTTGAGATGGATCATCTCTACGATCTTGTCTTTGATGTGACTGGCGCCGGCCACCCCGTTCATCTGGGCTATTAGCGCGGCCGCGCCGATCAGCGCGTCGCCCACGCCCACCTTGCAGCCGCCGTAGCTCTGGCGGTGATAGGAGGCGAAGCGCTCCACCATCACGCCGGAGAAGTCCACCTCGCCGTCCAGAAACACGCGCTCACTGGGCACGAACACATCCTCAAACACGGTCATAACCTCCTGCCCGCCGTAATGGGGATTGCCCTTGTCCATGCCGAACTTTTCCAGCTTGCGGGTGTCCGAGGTTTGGCGGCCGTAGATATAGCGCACGCCTTTTGCGTCGGTGGGCACTGCGCAGCAAACCGCCCAGGCCTCCTCGCCCGGCCGCATGGTGAGAGTGGGCATGATCAGAATCTCGTGAGAGTTGAGCATGCCGGTCTGATGCAGCTTGGCCCCGCTTATCACCACTCCGTTATCCAGGCGTTCCTTTATACGTAGGAAGAGGTCGGGATCGAGCTGGTCCTTGGGGCGCTTGCTCCGGTCGCCCTTGGGGTCGGTCATAGCGCCGTCCACCACCAGGTCGTGCTGCTGCACCCAGGTCCAGTACTCTCTGAAGCGGCCGTGGTAATCCGTGCCGTGCTTCTGGTCGCAGTCATAGGTGGTGCTGAAGATGGCGTTGGCTGCGTCCATGCCCACGCAGCGCTGGAAGCAACAGGCCGTGGAGATGCCGCAATAGCGTTGCATCTTGACCTTGTTCACCAGATCCTCGGCGCTTTGGTGCAGATGAGAAAAGCGGTTAATGGTTTCCCCGCACAAAGATGACTCCACCGCAAATAGATCGCAGGTGTTCCTGTCATGGGCTGCGTCATAGGTGAAAGCCACGGCCTGGCGCGAGGGAGACACCAGGCCGTGGCTGCCCAACTTATCGGACTTCTTGCCCAGCATGTGGGCCTCAAGATTCAAGGAGTCCAAGGACTCCAAATACTCCTTGCCGGTCTTAAGAGGCATTGGTCCTCGCCTTTTTTGAATTGCATAAACCAACCCGTTTGGGGTTATCAATTGACAAAGAAAACATCTCAACAGGCCATGTACAGAGCTCTGCCGTTAACCAGGCCCGCTTCTAACTCCGCTTTTTTATTTCTTAAAGCTCCTGTAGCCAAGTTGTTAGCTGCCATCGGCATCACTGTCTGTGGCTGGTTCTTTCTCTATCTGTTTATTGGTTTGGGTCAGTTCGGAGGGATTGTCACCCTCTTCCGCCATTACTTGCTCAAGGTAATCCACTATAAACCGGTTGTGGATTTTGAATGCCGATTCCGAGGCCGCTGGGTTCCGGGCCTTTAGAGCTTCGAACAAATCCAAGTGATGGTTGTAGAGTTGGGTCAGTATTGGGTGTAGGCGCACCGATAAAGGCCGCATTTTGTTCTTGATCGTTTCCAGGGTTTCCTGCAGATAGGGGTTGCCGCTGGCTCTGTAAACCGACGCATGGAAATCGTAATCCAGGCGCGTATAGGCTCTGAGATCCACTTCTTCCACCGCGCGTTCTTGTAATATTAGATTCTCAGCCATGCGTTCTGTAGTGGCATCGTCCATGCGTTTAGCGGCCAGGCGGGCGGCAAGACTCTCCAGCACCTCGCGGACCTGATATAAATACAGGGTGTCTTGCAAGGTCAGTTCGATCATATACACGCCACGGTTAGGTATGTTCTTGACCAGCCCCTCTTGCTCAAGTTTGTTGATTGCCTCCCACACAGGAGTGCGGCTCACGCCTAATTCCTTGCGCAGAGTTTCCACGTTAATGCGGGTGCCGGGTTGAAAGCGGTGCTCTGCAATCATTTCCCTGATGACCTTATATGCTAAATCGCCCAACCTTTTCTTTTTGGGTATTGCCAAAGTTCCCTCCTGTAAGCCGAGAATCCCTATTTGGCCGGTTAAAATCTCGGAGTCTTTTAAAATCCCCCCAGTCTTCAACAGCCGACAAACGGCTGTCCTCTTAATTATCTCTTATACAACCAACCGTTTATAGCACATCTCCGTTATTTTCAACGGCAGCGGTCTTGCAAGTTTTTCCAGTGTTGATCCACCCGCTTTTGAAAACCGGCTGTGCCTCCTTCTGCGGCCAAGCCCGCCTTAAAACGGCCCTGCATCTTCAGGTAATCATCCACCGGCTTCTTGTCCGGCATGGAGGACAATAGCCATTTTACCCCATCACTCACTTCGTATAGCGGAAACACTCGGGAAGCCACCGCCAACCGGGACACCTCGATAGACAGGCTAGTATCATGCCGCCAGCCCGTGGGGCAGGAAGCAAAAAGGTGTATGAACTTGGTGCCCCGGATGGAGGCGGCTTTTTTAAGTTTGGTCATGAAATCATCCGGATAGGCGACACTGGCGCTGGCCGTGTAAGGAATGCGGTGAGCAGCCATGATGGCTACCATGTCTTTTTTGGGCTGAGGTTTAGGTATTGATACCGGAGTGGTGGTGGTCCAGCAGCCCTGCGGAGTGGCAGACGAACGCTGGATGCCGGTATTCATGTAAGCCTCATTGTCATAACACACATAAAGAATGTCGTCGTTGCGCTCGGCCGCCCCGGATAAGGCCTGGAAACCTATGTCAAAAGTGCCGCCGTCTCCCGCCCAGGCCATTACGGTGACGTCGTCAATGCCTTGCGCCAAAAGGCCGGCCTTGATGCCCGAGGCAGTGGCGGCGGCAGTTTCAAAGGCAACCGACATCACCGGCACTGCCAGGCAGGTGTGGGGGTAGACGCCCACAAAGGTGGACCAGCAACCCGCGGGCATCACCACCATGGTGCGCTCGCCCAGTGCGTTCAGGGCGTAGCGCATGGCCAGGGAGGCTCCGCAGCCGGGACAGGCCAGGTTGCCGGTGGACATGAGTTCGCGCTCTAGAATGGGCCTTGTCATTGCATCACCTCCACCCACTGGGTCCGGCCCGCCACGTCGGCCTTAATGCGCCCTTTCAGCGCCTGCTTGGTCAGCTCGGCCACCAGGCCAGGGGTCACGTCCCGTCCACCCACGCCCAGGATCAAGCCGGTTATCTTTTTCTTGCCAGGCTGGCCATAAAGCGCGGCCTTTATCTCCTGGGCCAGCACACCCTCGGCCCCAAGGGAAATATCGCGGTCCAGCGCGACTATATTTTTTACGCCCGCCAAGGCCGTGCATAGCTCTTCATAAGGTACGGGCCGCAGCAGGCCTATCCTGAGGCCGCCCGCCTTGACGCCTTTTTCGCGTAGGGCATCCACGGCCAGGCGCACCGCACCGAAGGCAGTGCCTAGCACCACCAGGGCCAGGCTGGCGCCTTCGAGCCGGTAGCTCTCCAGGACCGGCCGTTTTCTGCCGAATTTTTTGCCGAACTGGTCGGAAGCCTCCTGCCATGCCTGGGCCGCGCCTAGGGTCTCCTTCTGACGGCGGAACTTGATAGGTGTGTAAAGGTCAGCCCCGCACACGTTGCCAAAGGTTCTAGGATTGTCCACATCCAATTTGTGCGTGGGTCTATACGGTGCCAGAAAAGAGTCCACCTCTTTTTGGTCCGGCAGTTCCACCGCCTCGGTGGTGTGAGTCAGATAAAAGGCGTCCAGATTAACCATCACCGGCAGCAGCACTTTTTCCGCCACCTTATAGGCGATAAGAATGGAGTCCAGCACATCTTGGGCGTCCTGGCAGTAATACTGCAGCCAGCCGGTGTCGCGCTGGGCCAGGGAATCGGTGTGGTCGCAATAAAGGTTCCAGGGCGGGGTTAGCGCCCGGTTGGCGTTGGCCATGACCACCGGCGTGCGTGCGCCGGCCGCATAATGCAGCACCTCGTGCATCAGGGCCAGGCCCTGCGAGCTGGTGGCGGTGAAGACCCGGGCTCCCGCAGCCGAGGCCCCTATGCAGGCGGCCATGGCCGAATGCTCCGACTCAACGTTGAGATAGCACGCCTTAAGCTCACCCTTGCCGATGATCTCGGCCAGAGTCTCCACGATCACGGTCTGGGGCGTGATGGGATAGGCTGACACTACCTGCACCCGGGCCAGCTTGGCCGCTTCCGCCACCGCCTCAGTTCCCATCATGAGCTTTTTCATGTGGCCGCCTCCATGCTGATCACTCCGCGCGGGCATTCCTCGGCGCAGATTCCGCATCCTTTGCAGTGCTCCAGGTCAACCTTCACCGCGTGGTTGCTCTCGGCCAGGGCGATACAGGCGTCCGGGCAGAACAGGACGCATTGCTGACAAAGGTTGCACCTTCCGCATGACATGCATCGCGCGGCCTCGTAATGCGCACGTTTCTCATCCAACCGCGCAGGCGACTTGCGCAAAGGTTTCTCGGGTGCGAAGCGCTCCGGCTTGATCGCGCCTTTGGATACCGGCTCCGATTTGGGAGGCTCAGCATATTTCTCACCTCTCAGCATGGCCAGAGCCCTGCAGGCCGTCTCTTGCCCCATGCCCACGGCCATGGCCACCTGCGAGGGCTTGAATCCCTTGAAGCGAGGATTGGCCTCCGGATGCAGCACGGCCGTCTTGCCCGGCGCCAAGCCCTCATGCGGCCAGGCGGCCTCTATGGCCTTGGCCTGGGCAGTGCCGTCTTCGTGGGCGTAATCGTCAACTATCACCAGGGCCAGTGGCGACGCGCCCAGGCAGACCTGCCCCGGGCCGCAGTCCGCGCCCGTTTCCAGCTTTATGCCTGAGACCCTGACCAGCCTACGAAGCTCATTGTTCAGCACCGACGCGGGCAGGCCCTTGGCCCCGCGCAGGAACCCGCCAGCCTTCTTGCCCGGGTCATAGAGCGTGACCTTGGAGCCCTGGCGTCCCAACAGATAAGCGCAGGTGAGCCCCACCGGTCCGGCTCCAACCACCGCCACCTTGGGCCCTTTGGCTCGGGGTGGTTTTAATTTTGAGCTTGTCTGATTCGCTACCCAGCGCTCCAGGCCTTGGATGGGTAAGGCGCGATCCACTTTTTTACGCAAACAACTTGGCTGGCAGGGGTGAAAGCACAGCCTGCCGGTCACGCCGGGAAGCGGATTGGCTTCCAACAGCAATTCCAGGGCCGCGTCCTTTTTGCCACTCACCAAAAGCGCCATAATCTTTGGTATGGGATTGCCGGCCGGGCAGGCGCTGGCGCAAGGCGCGGCCTTGTCCCTGGGCTCCGGTGTGAGGTAGCGCCAAAGGCCGGTGGGGTTCCAATCCATCCCGCCCATGCTGCAGGGAACCGGCGGCAGTTCTTGCGGGCTTCTGATAATCACCTTGTTGCTCATGGGCATTACTCCAAATTGAGGCTGTCAAAGGCCTCCTGGGCTGCATCCAGGTTTTGCTGCACCTTGGAAGGCACTCCTTCAGACACCGCATCCAGAATGCTCTTCTTATCCAGGTCCGGATCCAGGCGGGCGAACGCTCCTAGGATCACTGTATTCACGATGGGGGCCAGGCTGGTGCCGATACCGTGGCGCACTGCGATTCCAGTGGCGTCCACTGTAGCCAGCTTGACTACGCCAACAAGATCCAACTGGGGCGGGGCCAAGGTGTGGTTGAGCAGAATGGCGCCATCTGACACCAAGCCCTTGGCCACGTCCACCATGTCCAAAATGGCCTTGTCCAGCACTATGACCGCATTGGGATCTATGATCTCTCCCCTGTGGCGAACCGGCTCGCGTCCGGCCCGCACAAAGGCGGCTACCGGCGCGCCGCGCCGTTCCATGCCAAAGGCTGGAAATGCCTGCACATGCAGGCCGCGTCTGAAATAAGCATCAGCCAAGATTTTGGAGGCCACCACCGCCCCCTGTCATCCCCTCCCATGTATGCGTATTTTATGCATTAATTAATCTCCATAGCATTTTCAGACTCAACTGGTTCACAATTCAGCATCGGTTTAGGCGCACTCCCTGTTTGGAGCTTGCTTGACGCGCCAATT
>JASFOZ010000216.1:0-7112 GCA_050116255.1 Desulfarculaceae bacterium | reverse complement strand
TGTCAGCAGCGTTGGTACCGGTCACATCCATATCCAAAACCAGCACACTGTAACCTCGACGGAGAAGAGTTCGGGCAAGGCAGAGGGCAGCGGTTGTTTTTCCAACGCCGCCTTTTCGCGATTCAACGCTCACAATAAGATCAGCAACATTGTCTCTGCCTTTATTTTTCGATAGCATAATCGCCTCAATGCAATATAAATGGATGACCGCAGCCTAACAATAATTAGATTGACCCGCATAAGATACGGGAACTCTCGATTCTGCCCAAATAAGATACCTTCAGACACTCCGTAATAGATGACTTAACCAATTGTGTTTCATAGCATTTACGGTGGTCGGTTTATTTTGCTCGTCATGTTATTAGGATCGGCATAAGAACCTCACTCTTAAAGACCTTCAACGCGAATAGTTAGATTAAAGAATACTTGCATTATGCTTCAACCAGATATTTTGCAATTTACTAATCGTATCTAAAAAAAACTACACCTACGAACACATTACTTACTATCCATCAACCGCTGACATTGATTAACAAAAACTGCTTTGTACGTTTTCAGTAATTCCCCAGCTTCTGAACTGCCTACACTCCACTCCAGGTGCCGGGCCTTTGTTGGATACTTCTTCTCTGTGATGAATATCGAAGCTGACTGGTGCGGAAACGTATAATCGTTTCCCCAAGACCCTGAATTTTCCTTGAATTTTATGAAGGATAGCCCATTCAAAGCCCGGCGGTCAATGGTGTTTTCAACCGTTTGACAATGACATGGGCTTGCTCAGGTTACACAGGTTGATTCAGGGTTATGGAGCCAAGCGTGTTCAGGAGGCGGCTGTGGTCTTCCTTTTTGCCAAAACCAATAGCGGCACTATGACCAGGGGCGCAACCCCGGCAACGCTGGCCAAAATATTGGGCACGATCAGGGCTATGGCTGAGGCCAAAAAGACCAGCCGCAGCCAGGGCGGAAGGGGCATGAAGAACCAGCCTACCAACCCGCCGGCCAAGGCGGTGACCCCCAGCAGCGCGGTCAGGGAGTTGATTATAATGTTGACCATGCTGCCTTCCAAGACAATGGAAGGGCTGTAAAGAAACAAAAAGGGCACGATGAAACCGGCGAGACCCAGCTTGAACGATTGAAAACCGGTCTTCATGGCATTGGTCTCGGCGATGCCGCTGGCGGCATAGGCGCTTATGGCCACAGGCGGTGTGATAAAAGAGATGATGGCAAAGTAAAAGATGAACATGTGGGCCTGCAAGGGCGAGACGCCCATGTCGGTCAGGGCCGGCACTCCCAGAACCGCGGTGATGATGTATGCCGCCGTGGTGGGCAGACCCATACCCAGGATGATGCAGGCCACCATGGTAAGTAATCCCCCCAGCCAGAGCACCCCGCCGGACATATGAATGACCATCTGGGTGAAGCGCACCCCCAAGCCGGTGAGGGATACCACACCGATAACCAGCCCGGCAGAGGCGCAGGCCATGGCCACCGGCACCGCGGTGGTGATGCCCTGCTCCAGGGCGGCGATGATCTCGCGCCAAGGCAGGCGTTTCTCGCGGGTGACGATGAATATGGAGGCTGTCGCCACCAGGGTGCAGGTGGCGTAAAAACCGGCCAGCATGGGGGAGAGCTGGCGCACCACCAGGAGATAGACCAGCACCGCCAGGGGGATCAGCAGATGGTAACCCGTGCGCAGGGTCTTGGCGGCGCTGGGCACGTCATCGCCCTTTAACACCTTGAGCTGCCTGCGCTGGGCCTCGAAGTAGACCATCAAGCCTACGGAGGCGAAATAAAGTACTGCGGGGATGGCCGCCGCCATGGCGATGTTGGCATAAGAGGTCCCCAAAAGCTCGGCCATGACAAAGGCCCCGGCCCCCATGACCGGCGGCATTATCTGGCCTCCGGTGGACGCCACCGCCTCCACGGCCCCGGCGAACAGGGGCGTGTAGCCGGTGCGTTTCATCAAGGGGATGGTGAAGGTGCCGGTGGTGACCACATTTGAAACCGAGGACCCGCTGATGCTCCCCATGAGGCCGCTGGCCACCACCGAGGTCAGGGCGGGCCCGCCACGGCGGCGGCCGGTGAGGGCCAGGGCCAGCTGTATGAAGAAGTTGCCCGCCCCCAGCTTGTCCAAAAACGCGCCGAATATGATGAACACCACCACAAAGGTGGCTGACACCGCGATGGGGATGCCGAAGACGCCTTCAGTGGTCCATACCAGGTAACTTACCAGCCGGTGGGGGCTGTAACCCTTGTGGGCCAGAAAATCGGGCATATAGGGCCCCAGCACTCCATAGGCTAAAAACGCCGCCGCCACCAGCACAATGGGCATTCCCACGGAACGCCGGGTGGCCTCCAGGATCAAAATGACCAGTATTATGCCGACCCATATCTCCAGTTGGGTGGGGCCCATTATGCCCCGGTCCAGAACCGCCTCAGGCGCAAAGGCCGACAGGAAGTAGATTCCCATGGACAGAGTGCCCAGGCATAGTATCCAGTCTATGACGCCCGGGTTTTCCCGGCCTTGGCCTGTATAGACCCGGTAAAGCAAAAGGCAGATGAGCATCAGCCCCATGAGGTGCAGGGAACGCTGGTACAGGGGCGAGAGCACGCCAAAGGCCGCTGTGTATAAGTGGAAACAGGCCAGCCCCACCGCCACCGCGAATACCAGCCATTTGGCCGGTCCCTTGAGCTGCCGTTTGGGGGATTTTTTTACCTGGGGTTTAGTCATGACCGCCTCACCTGACGCAGAATACCAGGGGTTGGCCGGGCCTGCCCCATTGGCTGAATAGGTGAACCTGGGTTTTGCTCCCCTTTGTCAGCAGGAGCTGCTGGGGCTTGGTGTGGGCTATGCGGGTGGCTATGGATTTAAGATGATCCGAGGGCAGGGGGTCGATATCCACCAGACGCACCTGGGCCGGTTCCACCAGGGCGCGGGAACGGTAGCGCTGGTCGCGGTAGTCATAGGAGTCGTCTTTGTAAATGACTCCGGTAGGCACGAACCTGCCGGCTGCGATCTTAAAGGACTCCTGCACCCATTGGCGGTCATAGGAGTGAAAAAACCTGATGGCCAGGCTGTCAACCCCGGCCAGAGGCAGCCGGGCCACAAGGCCGGTCTGGGGGTTGGTGATGGTCAGCATTCTCCCGCCTGCCGAGGCTGGGTGGCCGCAGGTCAATAAAAGGCAGAGCAGACACAAAGCTGCCGTGACCTTCAGACCCAGGCGGAAGAATGCGTTCATTTGGCCTCATCTCTCCGTGTTATTTGATCAGGGCCGGGGGAACGTCCAAGCCCTTTTCCTTGTAATACTTCACGGCGCCGGGATGCAGGGCGATGTTCAGTCCCTTTACCGCGTCCTTGAGGGTGGTGTACTTCTTCACCGCCGGATGGGTCTTGGTCCACTCGCCGGCGTTTTCCCACAGGCCCTTGAGCAGGGCGTAGACGTCGCTGGTGGAAAGCCCTGCCTTGGTGCTGGTGTACATCACCACCCGGCTGGTGGGCGTGGGCACCGGCTTGTCCACGTTGCGGTATACGCCGGGGGGCACGTCACGCTTGGTGAAGAAAGGATACTTCTTATAAAAGCCGTCGTCGCCCACGGGCACCATCTTGACCTTATAACTGGTGGTCAGATCCAACAGGGCCGCTGACTTCAGGGGATGGGTGATGATAAAGGCATCCAGGGTGCCGTCCTTCAGGGCGGCCACCATCTCGGGGTTGGACATGAACTCGGCCTTGAGGTCCTTGTAGGTCAGGCCGTAGTAGCTCAGTATCTTCTGGGCGGCGCGTTCACCGCCGCTGCCCGGAGCGCCCACGCCGATGCGCTTGCCCTTAAAGTCCTTTACGCTTCTTATGCCGCTGTCCGCGGATGTGAAGATCTGGGCCCAGGACAAGAGGGTCCCGAACAAGGACTGCAGAGACTTGAGCGCCCGTCCTTTGTATTTCCCCTGGCCGTTGTAGGCCAAAAACGCCACTTCGTTCTGGCTTATGGCCCAATCCACATTGCCCTGGGACAGGTTGCGCAGGTTCTCCAGCGAAGCAGAGCTGGCCTCTGCCGAGGCTTTGAAACCAGGCACATGGCGGTTTATGGTTTCAGCCATGGCCACTCCCATGGGATAAAGCGCCCCGGCGGTGCCGGCGGTGCCTATGCTGATCCGTTTATCGCCCGCCAGGGCCGGCATAACCATAACCAGCGCCAACAGGCAGATTGCGGTTCCTAAAAATATTTTTCTCACTTCTCTCCTCCTGGCATGGGGGCGAGCCGCCCCATTTATAAAACCCGTCCTCCTCTTTTTTTTGCGCCGATAAACCAGGCGCGTCCTCCCCGCATTTTGGGTTTAAGCCTCTTCCTTCTTTTGAATATTGGCCCCCAGGGCTGACATAACTTCGAAGAAATTGGGGAAGGAAACTCCTGTATACTCGGCGTCGCTGATAATGGTTTCACCCTCTGCGATCAGCCCGGCGATCGCCGTGGCCATGACGATACGGTGATCGTGACGGCCGTCAATGACAGTGCCGTGCAACTTGGAATGATGAATGGTCAAGGAGCCCTCGGTCTCCTCGAAACGGCCGCCCATCTTGATGAGCTCTTCCATAATGGATTTGGTGCGGTCGGTTTCCTTGAGCCGGCTGGCCTCTATGTTGTAAAGCAGGGTCTTACCCTGGGCCTTACAGCCCAGGATGGCCAAGGCGGGAACGGCATCGGGAGTGCCCGAGCAGTCTATCTCTATGCCCTGTAGCTGGTTGCCGCCCTCCACTATGACGGTGCGTCCTTCGTCCTTAAAGGTTACGTTGCCGCCCATGGCCTTGATGATGTGGGGATATGCCCGCTCCCCGGCATAGTCGTTAGGGTCCATGCCAATGAAGGTCACCTTGGAGTCGGTGACGGCCGCCCCCACCATGGGATAGCCGGAGCTGCCCCAGTCAGCGGGGATGTCCGCGGAAAAGCCTTTGTAGGCCTGTCCTCCCGGAATGGTGAACTCCTCGTAATCGCGATGGGATATGTCCCCACCGGCCTTCTTCATCCAACCCATGGTCATGTCCACGTAGGGACGCTCCATGAGATCGTCTTCCATGATGGTGACGCCGTCTCGGGTGAGCGCCCCGGTGATCAGAAGGGGGCTTAGCCACTGGGAGTTGACGCCCGGCAGCTTGGTCTTGCCGCCGCTCATGGGGCCCTTGCAGACCAAGGGCGCGGTCCCGGTTCCCCGGGTGGAAAACACCTCAGCGCCCAAGTCGTTGAGGGCGTCGATCAAGGGTTGGGCCGGGCGCCGGCGGATTTGGTAGTCGCCGCTGACCACTGAGTAGCCCTTTACCAAGGCGCTGACGGCGGCGATGAGATAATAACCGGTACCGGAGTTGCCTGCGTCCAAAACGCAGGCCGGCACCTGGGGCTGATTAGCCACCCCCTCAAACACCCACTGTTCCTGGCGGCTGGTATCTATTTTTGCCCCCAGGGCGCGCATCATATCCACTATGGAGAAGCTGTCCAACCCCGGCAGGGGATTACCGATCTTGGTCACGCCTTCGGCCAGCCCACCCAGGACAATGGCGCGGGCGCTGGCTGATTTATTGCCGGGAATGCGGGTGGTGCCCTCCAAAGAAGAGGGTTGCACAATGAACTTCATGTCCGGCTCCTTTTGTTTTCAGCTATCCGGGCCTGTAGCCCCGAAGCTTGGAGATTGTCTGTGATGTTTCCAACACCAAAGGAAGGTGTTGCTCGATCAACTCCTCACGGGTGCAGAGCTGACTGAAGACCGGCACGTTGATGGCGGCCTCAGCCAGGCCCTGGGCGTTGAAAACCGGCACTGCCACAGAGCGCAGGCCCTTCACGAACTCGTCTTCGCTGAGGGCGTAGCCCAGACTTCGCACCTGATCTAATTTTTCCCTGAGGATTTCGCCTTGGGGACCGATCTGGGAGGCGGTCTTGGGGTCTTGGGCCATCTCGGACAGAACCGAATCGAGCTCCTCCGGCTCCAGATAGGCCAGCAGGGCCTCGCCCATGGCTGAGTTATAGGCGCTGAGCCGGCTGCCCACTGACAACTCGATGCCCAGGATCCTGCGCACCTTGATACGGATGACGTAAACTATTTCCGTTTTGTCCAAGATCCCCAGATTGACGTTTTGCCTGATCGTCCGGGAGAGCCTTTTCAGGTAAGGCTCGGCCAGCTTCACCAGATCCAACCCGGAAAGCGCTGAGAACCCCAGGGACATGACTTTAGGGCCGAGACGGAAGGTGGCGGTTCCCTTGAAGTAATGCACATGGTCTTTGGCGATCAAGGTTTGCAACAGGCGATAGGTGGTGGCCCGGGGCAAGCCGACCCTGCGGGTGATCTCCTGGAGCTTGAGGCCGGAGGGATTGGCTGACAACACCTCAAGGATGTCCAGGCCGCGACTCAATGATTCTACTTTCTTGACAGGCATACTATATCACTTAGTGAAACAATGTATTACCTAGAAACACTATAGCAAGAAACGCGGCGCGGTGTCAAACAAATTTACGATCATTAAATGAGGGTTTGTTTATGAAAACAGGGGCGGGCTTGGCTGGGGGAATTAGGGGAAATCCGGCGTCCCTGCTAAGTCAAGGCCAGCCTTGGGAAAAAACCCTTGACATTAATATGCCTTAATGCTATTAGGTTTTATGGACAGGTTAGTTGTAAACAATTCTTTATAATATAAATATCAACAGGTTATGGAAAAGTCATCGTTAGGTTTGTGGGGCAAATGGCCTGGAAATACTCGGTCTGAAGAGTTAATTAGTACGTGGGCCCCGAGCGGGCATAGCCAAAAAGGCAGCTAAAAGTTGAGCTGAAGATATTTTTCAGGTTGGGTTAATCGTATTTATTTTATTATTATAAGTTGGTTACCGAGTTGAGTCAGATGATGAGAATGTTTCCTAACGGCTTTAGGTTTAGGGATTTTTAGAGGCGGAAGGACCCTTGGGAACTAATAACAAAAAGGCTGAAGCCACCAGAGACCGGATCATAAACTCGGCCCGTCTGCTCTTTGCCGAGCATGGCTACCAAAAAACCACGGTAATGGACATCTCCAAGCAGGCGGGGGTTTCCGAGGCGGCGCTTTACGAATACTTTAAAGGGAAAGAGGATCTTTTACTGAC
>JASFOZ010000215.1:0-7134 GCA_050116255.1 Desulfarculaceae bacterium | reverse complement strand
CTCCTTATGATATGTTTGGCTATAGGCAGCCGCCCGGATTGGAGCACGTTGATGCCCATAGGTTTTTTATCGGCAACATTTGGGTAAAGCTTTAAAGAGGATTGTCATTTACTGGGCCCAACCAACGCGGCCCAATGGTGAATGAACACCTTGTGGAGGCAGTAGAGGGCTAATCTTGTCCGAATTGCTTATTAATGAAATGTTCCTGAGCATCCAGGGGGAGTCTTCCTGGGCTGGATATCCCTGCGCCTTTATACGCACCACCGGCTGTCCCCTGCGCTGCCGCTGGTGCGACACCACCTATGCCTATGAACAAGGGCAGACCATAGCCATCGAACAGCTTGTCTCCCAGGTCTTGACTTGGGGGGTGAACCTGGTGGAGGTCACCGGCGGCGAGCCCTTGGCCCAGGAGTCCGCTCCGGAGCTATTAAGCGCCTTGTGCGATCAGGGGCTAACCGTGCTATTGGAGACCGGCGGCTCTTTGGATATCGCTGCCGTGGATTCACGGGTCCACATAATCCTGGATATAAAATGTCCCAGTTCGGGAATGAGCCAGCGCATGCTCTGGGCAAATCTGGAGCTGCTCAAGCCCCGGGATGAAGTCAAGTTCGTCCTGGCCGACCGCCAGGACTATGAGTATGCCCGCCACTTGGTCAAAAAGCACAAACTAGACTCACGCTGTCAGGTGCTTTTTTCCACGGTTTTCGGCCAGATCGAATCCTCCCAGGTGGTGGCCTGGATATTGGAAGACCGCTTGCCGGTGCGGTTCCAGCTCCAGATGCATAAATACATCTGGCCGCCGGAGACCAAAGGGGTCTAATTCTGCGGGGGCTTTTTATTCTCCCGCGCCTTTAACCAATCCCGCAGCCGGTGCAGATTCAGGGCAAGCTGCCAACGGCCATCGGCGAATACGCCGTAATCCGCACCCATCATGGCCGAGGCCAAACGGACCGTATTGGCATAAAACAGCCATTGCTCAACCCAGATTCTTTCCACGAATTCATCAAAGAGGCTCCCGCCCGAGGCCGGCCCTTGGGCCAGGCCCTTTTGCCAGATATCCATCATCAAGCGGGTGGCGGCCAGAGTGGCTTGATTGGTGGTTTTTACAGACTCATCCAGAAGGGTGAACTGCCCCTCCACCCATGATGAGCCGTGACAGGCCAGACAGACCTTTTGCAAGGCTGCACGGCGCTTTTTCCGTTCTTGGGGCCCGATCAGGATATCCGCCGCAGGCTCGCCGCTCAGGGCGGTGGGCAAAGACAATCCATCCTTATTCTTTATGCGGCTGGTGTCCGGCGATTTAGGATGGGCATGGGCGTAAATCAGGCCTAGAAGCCGCAGTTCCAGGCGGTCGTTCATGCGGTGGCTTCGCCGGGCCACCAAGTTGCCATTAGTGTCAACCAGCAGGCTCAGGTGGCATACGGCGCAGGTAGGGGCGTTGAAATCCTGGCCCACTTTCCAGGGGACTGCATTGAAATCCCAGTCCTTATGCATGGTTTCGTAAATATTGCCGTGCTTGCTCACCTGGTAGACCTTGTAGGCGGGCACATCCGGTCCTTTGTGGCACTCGGAACAGGTGTGGGGCTTCCTGGCCATGTTGATGGCGAAGCGGTGCCGGGAGTGGCAGGCCCCGCAGGAGCCCAAAGAGCCATCCGGGTTTTTGCGCCCCACCCCGTGGTTGGGCCATCCGGACAAGGCCGGCAGGGAAAAATCGCCAAAGTCGGTCTCCACGGTCCTGGTGCCAATAACCTTGACTTCAGTGCCGTGGCAGTACAGGCAGGAATCATCCCGGGTGGCCGGGCTGGGGCCGGTGAGTTTGAAACCGCCGCGCTCCCAGGTGTGGGTCGCGGTTATCTGTTTGGTCAAATCCTGGTACAGGGGATTCTGGGTCAGATTCACCCAGGCATGGGACATCAGGTTCTGGCCGAACTCCTTGACTTCAGTGGGGTGGCACTGGGCGCAGTCCCTGGGCGTGACCACCGTATGCACGCGGTAGGCGTCATGCTCATGACTGTCCCCATGGGAGCTATCGCGGCTCAGGTGGCATTCAGCGCAGCCCACCGCATGCCCGGCCAAAGCGGCAGGTAAATTGGAAACCGAAACCCTGCGCTCCAGCTCGGCCTTTTTCAGGGCGCGCTCCGGCGTGGTTCGGGCGTGGGCGCTCCGTTTCCAGTCGGCCACAATCCCCGGAGTGGCCTCCTGATGGCAGTCCATGCAGGCCTGGCTCTCTTCACTAATAGGTGCCAAGGCCGGAGCGGACATTGCCCTGGGAGCCCAGGCTGCCAAGGCCAAAACGCCGGCTGCCAGGGCAATTAAACCAAACAAAAAGGGGGTTCCCATCTTGGGCATTTTTTTGCTCTTCCTTTTCACGGTGAAGCCGGGGCCTTGCGGACCCGGCTTTACCGCCTGGACAAGCGGCATGGGCTCAAATAGTAAGCCACACCGGCATGGTGAAGATGCGGGCGGCCAGCTCCTTATCCAGCATATAGATGCCTCCCGGAGCCTGGTCCACCATCTGCAATTTGCCCAGGATCTCATTAACAGAGGCCTCTTCCTCCACTTGTTCGTCTATGAACCACTTTAAGAAGCTTTGGCTGGCATGATCCTTTTCCGTCACCGCCAAGTCCATAAGCCCATTGATAAGGCCGGTCACCTTTTGTTCGTGCTCCAAAACCGCCTGAAAAACCGCCAAGGGGGAGGCCCATTCATTGGGCGGGCCGGCGATGGCTTCCATGAGCACCCGGCCGCCGCGCTCATTCACATACCCATAGAACTTAAGGGCGTGGGTCATCTCCTCCTGGGCCTGGGTTTTCATCCAGTGGGCGGACCCGGGCATCTGCTTATCTTCGAACCAAGAAGCCATGGCCATATAAAGATACGATGAATAGAGTTCGGCATTGATCTGTTGATTAAAGGCCTGGGCCATCTTATCGCTTAACATGGGCTTTGTCTCCTCTTCCCGAAATTGATTACGACTCCAAGAAATCCTTTGTGAACATGCCTTTTATTTTGCGGCAATGACCAGGCCGTGGCAAGGCGCGATTGTTTTGACACTGCCTGGCTGAGGCCAAAAAACCAAAAAAATCCGCCGCCCCGGCAAAGGGCGGCGGCATAGTTCACCTAAGCCTCAGGCTGGACTATTTGGCCTTGGCCTTTTCCATGCACTCTTTGCGAATACGGTCTTCTTCGGCCAGGTCTTCCAAAGTTTTGGGCTTCATGGCCTCGGGCATTTCCTCCTGGCCTCTCTTGATCTTCACAAACTGGGTGCCGGTGATGTCATAAATGGCGCTGGTCATGACGTCCCATTTATCGGCGCCAGGAATATCCTTGACCCGCTCCTTGGCCTTGTCCAGCTCCGGCTCCAGGATGTCGGCGGGGCGGCCGCTGAAGGGCTCGCTGCCCCGGGGATAGCCGCGCAGGCATTTCTCGCGCACCTCCGGGTCCGGTTCGGTGGGGGTCTTGCCATACAGGCCGTAGACCAGGTCCTTGACCTGGGTGGTCACCATCTTGTACTTGCCCGCCAGAACATTGAGGACCGCCTGCACTCCCACGATCTGGCTGGTGGGAGTGACCAGGGGCGGAGTGCCCAATTCCTTGCGGGATACGGCCACCTCTTTGTAGACCTCGGCCAGGCGGTCCAGGGCGTTATTCTCCTTGAGCTGGCTGATGAGGTTGCTGATCATACCGCCGGGCACCTGGTGCACCAACACGCCGGTATCAATGGCGGACATCTTGTTGGTGGCCAGGTAGTCGCGGTACTTGGGCGCGATCTTTTCCAGCTCCTCGCCCATCTCAAGCATCAGCTTAAGGTCCAGGCCGGTATCCCGGGGAGTGCCCTCCAGGGCCACGATAATGGGCTCCACCGCCGGGTGGCTGGTGCGCAGGGCGAAAGGCGCCAAACAGCAATCAATGATGTCCACACCGGCCTCGGCCGCCTTGAGCATGGACATGGAGGCCATGCCGCTGGTGTAGTGGCTGTGCAAATGAATGGGGGCCTTGCATTTGGCCTTCAAGGCCTTTACCAGCTCATAGGCATCATAGGGCGCGATCAAGCCGGCCATGTCCTTGATGCAGATGGAGTCAGCCCCCATCTCTTCCAGTTGACGGGCCTTGTCCAGATAGTAATCCAGGCTGAAGACCGGACCGCCCATCTTGCGCTCGGTCAAGGAGTAGCAGATGGTGCCTTGGAAATGCTGCCCATTGGCCTTGATGCGCTCCACTGCGGTCTCAAAGTTACGGTAATCGTTCAGGGCGTCGAAGGTGCGGAATACATTTATTCCCGCCTCACAGGCCAGGTCTACGAACTCCTTGGCCACGTCATCGGCATAGTTGCGGTATCCCACCAGGTTCTGCCCCCGGAGCAGCATGGAAAAAGGCGTCTTCTTGGCGTACTTGCGCAGGGTGCGCGGCCGCTCCCAAGGATCCTCGCCCAAAAACCGGCTCATGGTGTCAAAGGTGGCGCCGCCCCATATCTCAGCAGCCCAGAAACCAGCCTCATCCAAACGCTCGGCCACTGGGATCATATCCTCGGTGCGCATACGGGTGGCCAAAAGGGACTGGTGCCCGTCACGCAAGGTGAGGTCCATGATTTTCAAGGGAGTGGGGTTGCCTCCCCAGAGTTCCTCAGACATCGCTTTCTCCTCCACATCCGGCCCAAGCCGGATTTTAGGTGTACCATGAACCGGCCGCTACCGGACCTGCTTTTCGGCCGGGAGGTGTGTCTATGCCGGTTGTGTGTAAGTTCTCCTCATTATGACGCACCTTGAGGCAAGGTCAAGTGAAGTTGATTGATTTTTGCTTGCTGGTTGTGAGGCGGGCTTGCGGATGATATGGTATCTTTCTGTTAGCCCCGTTGGGGGTGTGAGCGCAAATACCATGACCACCAAACGAAACGCCAAGGCGGGCAAGCGCCGCAGCCTGCCCGATCAAGCCCGCCGCCTATTAGCTCAGTTCGAGGCCGAAGACCGGGTGCTGATCATTATTACAGCCGATCCGGACGCCTTGGCTTCGGCTTTGGCCCTCAAGCGCATCCTATGGCGCCGGGTGACCTCGGTCACTATTGCCCGCTCCAATGAAATAAACCGGCCCGATAATCAGACTATGGTCAGATTGTTGAATATCCCTCTGGAACCCATCTCCTCGGTGAATGCCGAAGATTATTCCAAATTAGTCATGTTAGACAGCCAACCCCACCATAACGTAGCTTTCTCCGGGCTGACCATTGACGTAGTTATCGACCACCATCCCTTGGCCGAATCCAACGGCAATACGGATTCCTTTTCCGACATAAGGCCCCGTTACGGCGCCACCTCCACCATCATGACCGAGTACCTGCGCGGCGCCCGCATAAAGCCTTCCACCCGCTTGGCCACCGCCCTGGTCTATGGCATCAAAAACGACACCTCAGGCTTTCAGCGACCCTCTCTACTGGAAGACGTGCAGGCCTTCCAGTTTCTTTTTCCCAAGGCCAATCAGTCGGTTTTACGTAAGATCGAATTCAGTGAGATGCGCGTAAAAGACCTGGACATTCTGCGTCTGGCCCTGGACCGGGCCGTAAAACGCAAGCACAGCATGTATGCCCACCTGGGTCAGGTCAAGCACCCGGATAACTTGGTTCAGATTGCTGACTTCTTTTTGAAGGTGGATAGTGTGGATTCTTGCGCCATCAGCGGTGTTTTCCAGCAAACCCTGGTGGTGATTGTTCGCAGCGCCTCCCTGGGGCGCAATGCGGGAAAACTGACCCAGAAAGCCTTCGGCGAGTTGGGCTCTGCCGGCGGCCATAAGGCGGCGGCCCGGGCCGAAGTGCCTCTTGGGGTGCTAAAGGATATTTTGGGCGATATTGACGATGAAATCGTGGGCAAGTTCGTGATCCGGCGCATGCAAAAGCCCCGCACCCGGGCAAAAAAGACCGCCGCCGCCGCTTAAAGCGGAATCTTTCATATCCCAGCCCCAGGTTTTTGATCTTCCTCGAGGCCGCCCGCTTGACCGCCTCTTTCACTTTTTAAGATAGCCTCAGCAGCCTCCACACCTGGGGCTTGAAGGCTAATACTCTTTGGGCCTTTTTTTGACCTGAAAGGGCGCGTCAAAGACCTCATTGAGAGAGTCCACGGCCGTGTCCAGGTACTGCCCCTCAACCACACAAGAAACGCTGGATATGGAGTTGGCTATGGCCAAGGGCCCCACCCCCACCGAGGCCAGGGCGGTGAACATCATTCCCGGAATGCGGGGTTTCTCGCGCAGGTGGGGTCCGAAAACACTGATCACGGCCACGTCGGGGTTGTAGGCAAGTCCCTTGGCGTCCACCTGCGGCTTTATCTCTTCCAACAGCGACAGGGCGTGATCCAGGTCCTTCTGGGCGATAACCATGGCAAAGTTGCCGTTCTCATCCAGATCGAAGCTCTCCACCAAAAGCTCGATGTTTATGCCGCCCTCGGCCAATCCGGCCAGTATCACGCCGGCCACGCCCAGATGAGCCGGCACCGACATTATGCGTATAAGCGCCCTGCCGTCGCTCTGCATAATCCCGCCGATCTTTACCTTGTCCATATTCAGCTATTCCCAACTGCGCTGGTCTTGAATCTTGCGGTGAAAGTCGGGAATGGTGCCAGCGGGCACGATTTTCACAGTACCCTTGAGGGTAAGGTAATCTTCCAGGTCGCGCTCCAGGCGGACCCGCAGCCGCTCGGGCTGGTCCACGCCGGCGGACAGCTCCACTAAGATGGTCATCTCATCACGGTGGTTCTGGCGGGTTATCAAAACTTGATACTTGAAAACCTCGGGATATTTAGCCACCACCTCGTCGGTCTGCCAGGGATGTAGAAAAGTGCCCCGCACCTTGGTGGCTTGATCCACCCGGCCCAAAACCTTGGGCAGTATGGGGCCGGTGCGGCCGCAGGAGCAGGATTGTCCGCTGAAAAGAGAAAGATCGCCGGTGGCCAACCTAATCATGGGATAGGTGGGGCTTAGGTTGGTGGCCACGATCTCGCCGGCCGCCCCTTCCGGCACCGGCTTGCCGGTATTGGGGTCAACCACCTCTACGATTACATTGTCAGGCACATGCAGGCCGGTGAGGGCCTGGCATTCATAGCCCAAGCAGCCCAAAAGCACGGTGCCGTAGGTCTGGCGTATGCTGAT